>CAKQHU010000179.1 GCA_934234275.1 uncultured Phascolarctobacterium sp. | reverse complement strand
AAGCAACAATAAACCACTCATAAATAACATCCTTTCTTTCCCTTTTGCATCATTGCAAAATAAATAATTTAGAAAATGATAACTACTAGTGCACTCTATATCTTATGTGCAATATAGAAATAGTATACCACAATTAGGCTTATTGTCAACGAATTGTCACAGAATTATTTATTAACTTAAAAAAGCGAAAAAGCTGTTAAGATTTGTACAAAATGTGCAAATGCTTAACAGCCGAAAGATTTTAAGTATTTCCTCGGAGGAATAAATTGTTTCGTATGAATTGACAGATGTCAACCTTTTGGGAACTCAAAAATAGCCTTTTCTTTATCGCCTGCTTTGTTGCAATAAAGTCTCTGCGCAGGGATGTCTACGAGGTACAAAGCGAGGTCTGACCAGCCTTTCAGCGTAAAGCAGTAGTCCTTGTGCTGCTTGAGCTTCTGCAGGTCTGCCAGGGCCTTTTCCTCAATGCCTTGCTCACAGATAAGTACGAGGGCATAGATACTGCTCATGTGCTCGGTAGTGGTTTTGAGCGCTGCCATAGCGTCTTTGGTGAACTGCAGGTAGGGGGCAGCCATATCCGCAGTCAGCTTTTTGTCGAAGTGCGCAGCATAAAGATATTCGTTGTGCTGCACGCTGTAGGTCTTTAAATTGGGTACAATGAAATAGCCTTCGTCCGCGGCGTTAAGCTCTGCTGCGAGGACAAACGCCGGCGCTTTCGGTAATGGCTTCTTATCATAATAGTGAGCAAGACGTTGCTCCAGTTGTTGTAAATATTCTTGACCGTTCATTATGGTACTTCCTTCGTGTTTGATAGCTTTTAGTATAAGCTATCAGCCGGCTTTTGTCCAGTATTGCCGGTTTTGCGGCTTGTACAGGCTTAATTGGGAATTCACTATATATAATAGGATATGAATGTTCTTAAAATGCTACAATTATGAAAAAAATTTCGATAACTGATGACAATTACCGCAATTAAAGCTATAATAGGTATATAAACAAAAAATTATTTTATGAGGTGACATACAATGCAATTTCCGATAGTTTTAGGTGTTTCTGCACGTCACGCACATCTGTGCCGTGAGCATATGGATATTTTATTTGGTGAAGGCAGCGAGCTGCATGTTAAAAAGCCGATCGGCCAGCCCGGTCAGTTTGCTTCCGAAGAACAGATTACCATGGTAACTCCCAAGGATTCCATGAAGCTACGTATCATCGGTCCTCTGCGTCCGGAAACCCAGATTGAGCTTTCCCTGACCGACGCACGCAAGGTTGGCCTGGATGCTCCTATCCGCAACAGTGGCGACATCGCAGGCAGCGCTGGCGCTAAGCTCATCGGTCCGAAGGGCGAGCTGGAGCTGAAGGAAGGTATTATCATCGCTGCGCGCCACGTGCATCTGTACCCCGAAACCGCTGAAAAATACGGCCTGAAGGATGGCGATGTCGTTGATATTACTACAGAGGGCGAGCGTTCTGTAACACTGCATAATGTTCTGGTACGTGCGGGCGTAAAGCATGCTGACGAGGTTCATATCGACACCGACGAAGCTAATGCCTGCAACCTGGGCAGCGGCGTGATGGTGAACGTTGTTACCAAATAACTTCCTTATAATAGAGTAGAGGAGCGAAAGCTTATGAATAAAAGTGCGATTTTAGCGGCAATGCTCATCCTTGCAAGCAGCAGTGCTTATGCCTACGAAAACAGCTACGCAGGCTACAGCGTTAAGGACGGACAGCCTTACTATAAGCTGGAAGCGAAGAAGGTTTATGCGTATACCAATATCAGCAGCAAAAAGGCCTATCAAGACGAAGAGGATTTAAAAAATACCGCTGTTAACATTGTTAACTATTACACAGCAGAGGATATGGAGCAGATTTTAGGCGAAAAATTCTCTACTGCTTATTTTGATGCGGAATATGAGAAGCTGGCACTTTTGGAGCGAGCCCAGCTCAATCCGAAAACTGTGCCTGCGCCGCTGTTGGAGCTTGATAAATATGCCGAGCATGATAGTAACGGTAATCTGACGATTCAGAGCAAGGTGCTCAAGGAAAAGCTGGAAAAGCTCACGCCCCTTATTAAGACAGGAAAAATTGCCGGCAAAAAGGCGATAACTATTTCTTACCTATATAAACAGGGTGATGTGCTGGTTAAAATTGACACCAGTCTTGTTTCTGCCAACGACAGACTTTATCTGCTGTCAACCGTAAATACTGATCAGGATCTGTATGCACCCAAGAAGGACGAAAAAGACGCCGATACCGATGCAGATATTGATGATATCGATACTGACGAAGAAAGCGACGAAAATGATGAGGCCAAGACCGAGCCCAAATCTGCTGCTTCCGCAAAGGAAGAGATGGAAAAGGCTCTGGAGGTTGAGAACGTTTTTGTCCGCGACGTACCGGCCGAAACCATGCAGCGCTTTGATAAAGCACACACTGATCTGCTGAAGGGCTTTAAGGCTTTTGCTCCGATAAGCACGCCGAAGGCCATCAGCTTTACTGATGCTGCAGCTGGCAAAAGTGTGCAGCTGCCGGATGACTGGTTCTACGGCCAGCTGAACCTGCGATATAAGGATAAAGGCACCTTTTATCTGACTACGGCTTCTTCTATGAAGCAAATGCAGGACGTTGCCGCAAATACGGATTATGACAATATCTATTCTGTATTTGCTATTCCGGCGTCTGATCCTGAATACCAGCAAAAGTTCATGGAGCTTTACACCAGCGGCATGCGTAATGTTCTGGAGCATTGGAATCATCTGCTTGTTACCGT
>CAKQHU010000178.1 GCA_934234275.1 uncultured Phascolarctobacterium sp. | reverse complement strand
CACCGCCATCTCCTTCACGCTATAATCTTTTTTGACATGGCAGGCCTCGTTTGCTTCACGAATCATGTTGATTCCCAGATAAAGCAATAAGAAAAAGGCAAGCCAATGGTCATATTCCGTAATATAATCACGAAATGACACAGCGCCAAAATAGCCTATCACCGGCATCAAAAACTGAAAGGCTCCGAACCAGCTGCCGAAGCGCAAAGCTCCGCGCAACCTGTTATCCGGTGTCAGCACCATACTGCCGCAAACGGAAACGGCAAAGGCATCCATCGCCAAACCAACCGCCAGCAGCAACAGCTCTGCTAAACCCATATTTTCATTCCCTCACTCACTACAAATAACCTTATTCTTTTTCTTCCTTATGCAACAGCTGCAGCAGGCGTTTATGATCCTTGCTTATCTTAATTACACGGAATACGCTTGTCATAAGCATCATCCCCAAGGCAATAGCACTGGCATCCATGCCGGTGGTTATAAGGATGTTCATACCCGTGTCGTAATCATTTTCTATAATCGCTGCCATACCGCGATACATGCCAAGTCCCGGCACAATCGGAATAATACCGGGAATAACAAAAATTGTTACCGGCTGCTTAAAAACACGTGCTGCCAGCTCGCTTAAAAGCGAAAGCGCAACCGTGGCAAAAAACATGGCATAAAAAGAATCATACGCCAAATCCTTACGGATATAGCAATAAACTACCCAGCCTACAGCACCGATAAAGCCACTTATAGGCAGGCTTTTGCGCGGCGCCTGAAACAAAATACCGAAGGCAGCGGTAGCAATAAATGCAAAGCCAAAGGCTGTAAAATAATTTATGCCCACAGCTTCCACCCCCAGTGATACCATACAAGCAGGCTAAATGCCAAACCAATCGCAATGGATGTAGCAAAAAGCATCGCCTCCGCGATACGCGAATTGCCGGAAATCAAATCGCCGGCCATATAATCGCGCAGGCCATTAGTAAAGGCTACGCCCGGCAGGAACGGCATCAGCGCACCTACAATGATGTTGGTGCGTGTACATTCTCCGTCCATCTCACAGCAAAAAATAGCCAAAGCGCCGATTGCCGCACCGGAAAGCGCATTTTCCCAAAAGGCACTGGGACGATAACCGCCCATCTGCTTTAACAGCACCATTGAAAGACCGCCGGTAATAAAGGCCGCGATAAAATCATGGCTGTTGCCTCCCAGCATCGCCGAAAAGGCTGCCGAGCTGATTGCCGAAGCCATGCAGACACGCCATTTACCGTAGGGCGGAGCCTTATGACGCAGCTCCTCCAGATATGCCAGCGTTTTTTCATAATTCAGCGGCCAGCGTTTCAGATTATAGGAAAAATCGTTCACCGCGCTAATGACGCTCAGATTGGTACTGCGATAACGGATACGGCTGATAATCGTCGCACCCTCGCTTTCCTCATCGCCTAAAATAATAACCGTCGGCGTAACAAAAACATGAATATCATGATAGCCGTGCGTATGACAGAAGCGGGAAATAGTGTCCTCTACTCTGGAGGTTTCCGCACCGTTCTTCAAAAGCGCCTTGCCCATGCCAAGAGCAATATGCAGTGTCTGCTCACGGCTTAAAGGAACAGCTTCCAATTCCATTACATCTCACCGCCTAACAGCTGCGCTACCGCCGCTCTAAAGCGGTTGGCACCGCCCATAGACGGATGCGGCACAGCCATACATTCAACGCCGTAGCGTGACAGCGTTGTCGCCGCCTTCTGACCGATAGCGACAATCTTCATCCCCGGACGCAGCTCCAGCAGCATCCGCGCGTACTCAATGCCTACATCAAGCTCGCTCGGTGAGGGCGTACGGTTAGTCAGCAAATTGCCTGCTTTATACGGATGAAACGGAAAAATATTCCAAAGAATAACATCAAAGGACGCAAGGCCATGACTGTTCAGCGCGTTCCAGACAACAGTATCCGTGGGCTCATTAAAGCCCTTCAGGCGCTGCGTATTATTCAGCATTGCACTGCTTTCATCACTCGTGCGGCGGTAATCCCATTCGCCCAGCACGCTTTTCGGCTCCACATCAGGATGGTTTCCCAGCAGAATACGCTCCGAAGTAATTGCAATACCGCTGAAATGACCGCCCTGATAGCCCAAGGCCTCGGCAATAAACAAATAATGTGCGTCAGGACGCAGCTCCAAATAACGGCGCAGATTGGCACTGCGGATAACGGGAGCCTGCGGACCTATATCACAGCTTGTATCAAAATCACGCCAGGGGTTAAAAACCTGCTCGCTGTGATAGCTTTGTAATTTATCAAGAAAAGTATCAATCTCCATAATTCCCTCCATGCATTATTATACCGCATAGAGGCAAGTCGTCGCAATAAAAATGGATGCGAAGCAATAGTTCCGCATCCATTTTATACTTTAAAAATATCTGATTTTAGAACAGCAGCAGTATCATGCCTACAACCAGCGCCAGGGTAATACCTAACGCATTACGCTTGCAAACATCCATCGGGTCTACACCGGCAATGCCTGCGCAGATAATAGTAGCACCTGCAATCGGGGAAATAGTACGGCCGAGAGTACCGCCCAAAGCTGCAATGGAGCCCATGTTCATGGTTTCCAGACCAAACTGTGCCGCATGCGGAGTAACTGCTTCGTTAAACGCAACGGTTGCAGCGTCACCGGAGCCGGAAATAAGTGCCAGAACAAACGGACCGAAGGTAGCAGCAATTTTAACAATACCGGTAGAATTCAGCATCCAGTTAATCAGCGCCTTAATCAGTCCCAAAGCATTCAGGCCTGCTACGAAAACGCCTACGGAAATAATAATAC
>CAKQHU010000177.1 GCA_934234275.1 uncultured Phascolarctobacterium sp. | reverse complement strand
TTCAGAGCTGCAACTTGCAGGCCTTTGTGTTCGAAACGAGCGATGATATCGCCAATCAGATTTTTCTTAACTCCATCAGGTTTTACGAGTACGAGTGTTTGTTCCATTTGTAAATCTCTCCTTAAAGTGTAATTAAATTTTTTATACTAACCCAGTCACCGATGTGACTTAGAGGTATAGTTGAATTGTTAACGGATACCCATCTTTCTTGCCTGCTCACGCAGCAGCTGAACTCTTTCCTCGGTTGCGGGGTGAGTACTGAAAAGCTGCTTGGCATCAACACCGGCAAAGGGGTTGATAATAAACATATGCGCAGTTGCTTCGGTAGCACCGGGCATTACGCGACGCTCCGCATAGGCTTCAATCTTCAACAGGGCATCAGCCAGAGCATTGGGATTGCCGCAAAGCTCACCGCCGGATTTATCTGCCATATATTCACGGGAACGGGATACCGCCATCTGAATAAGCATAGCTGCCAGAGGCGCCAAAATCATAACCAGAATAGAAGCGATAGGATTACGGCTTTCGCCATTCTCATCACGGCCGCCGCCAAAGAACATACCCCATTGGGCAATCGTGGAAATAGCACCTGCCATAGAAGCGGCAATAGTGCTTACCAAAATATCACGATGCTTAACGTGGCTCAGCTCATGGCCTAAAACACCGGCCAGCTCTTCCTTGGTCAGCATATCTGCCAGCGCAGTATTTACCGCAACGGCAGCATGCTCCGGATTTCTGCCGGTAGCAAAAGCGTTAGGCACCGGACTATTGATAATATAAACCTTCGGCATAGGAATATTGGCTTTTTTAGCCAGCTTTTCTACTATTCCGTACAGCTCCGGCGCACTGTTGCGGTCAACCTGTTGTGCATCGTAGTGTGCTAGAACCATCTTATCGCTGTTCCAATAAGCAAAGAAGTTCATTGCCACGCCTACAAAAAGCATTACGGTCATGCCGCGCAGACCACCGAAGAAGTCGCCCAGGAGCATCAGCAGCGCTGTCATTAACGCCATTAAAAACGCTGTTTTCATCTAAGTAATTTCCTCCTCATAAAAGACCTGCACTGTAAACAGGTACAGGCATTAATAGAATACATTTTCAACATATCTATTATAACAAGTAATTACTTATTTTTCAATTTGGGCCTTGATAGAGTTTAACATATTTTCACTGTTTTCACGAACTTTTTTCTTAAGAATAGGATTCAGGAGACCGGCAATCATCGGAATACCGAACTCAAAATCAACTGCCAGAGTAACCTCGCAGCCGTCAGCCTGCGGTGTAATAAGCCAGGAGCCTTCCATTCTCTTCAAATCGCCCTCAGTCTGTGCATAGGTAATCTTCAGCTCTTCCGGATAGAAGGTGTCGCGCTCGATCCAAACGATTTTGCGTCCGTCAACATTGCTTACCCAATGAGAAACAGTGTAATTCTCACCGCGCTCCAGAATTTCCACGCTTACCAGGTCATGCATAAAATTAGGGTAAGCAGCCATATCCTTGATAATATCATAAATTTTTGCACCATCACCCTTGATGGTGGTTTTGCTCTCTACATAAGGCATAATCTTATCTCCTCTTATAAATCTTCAATAACGTCGGCGGTTTCCTTAACAGCGCCTCTGAAAGCCTCCAGAACATGGTCGATAACCTCTTTAGGCATAATCAGCGGCGGCTCCATGCGGATAACCTTAGGATTGTTCAAGGTATAAGCAACAATAATGTGCTGGTTAATCATCAGGCTCATCAGCATACCGCCAGCACCCTCTTTGGTCAGTTCAATGCCAATCATCATACCGCGACCGCGTACTTCCTTGATAACGGAAGGATATTCCGCAGCGATAGCCTCCAGACCGGCCTTCAGATATGCACCAGCCTCACGACCGCGACGCAGCATATCCTCTTCCTTGATAGTCTTGATGGCTGCTACACCGGCAGCGCAGGCCAGCTGATTACCGCCAAAGGTAGAGGTATGCAGGAACGGTGCTTCAATAAGACCGGCCCAGGCACGTGGAGTACCGATAATCGCACCTATGGGCATTACGCCGCCGCCCAAAGCCTTAGCGCAGGCCATCAGGTCGGGAGTAACGCCGTCATGATTAACGCCGAACCATTCGCCGGTACGGCCGATACCGGTCTGTACCTCATCGGCAATCAGCAGAGCGCCCTTCTTCTCGCAGATTTCCTTCACCTCGCGCAGATAACCTGCAGGAGGAACAATAATGCCGCCCTCGCCCTGAACAGGCTCCAAGATAACAGCAGCGGTATCTTCATCAACCGCAGCATCAACAGCTGCGGCGTCGCCGTATTCTACATGAGTAAAGCCATCCAGCAGCGGTTTAAACGGCTCGCGATACATATCACGGCCGGTAGCAGTTAAGCTGCCAAAGGTTTTGCCGTGAAATGCATTTTTCGCAGCAACGAACTTTTTGCGTTTTGTTGCCAGACGTGCTACCTTCAGACAGCCTTCAACGGATTCGGTACCGCTGTTGACAAAAAAGCTGTATTGCAGCTCACCGGGAGTAATCTCAGCCAGTGCCTCCGCCAAATCAGCCATCGGACGGTTGAACAGCACCTTGCCGCACATCGGCATAGCATGCAGCTCCTTTTCCACAGCCTCGACAACCTTCGGATGACGATGACCTAAGGCAAACATACCGTAGCCGCCCAGGCAGTCGATAAACTTCTGACCTTCGCTGTCGGTAATAGTCCAGCCCTCAGCATGGCCTTCAATGCTTGCCAGACCCATGAAGCGGAACAGCTTTGCCTGAGCGGGATTGATATACTTTTCATATTTACCGATTGTTTCTTCTACATAATT
>CAKQHU010000176.1 GCA_934234275.1 uncultured Phascolarctobacterium sp. | reverse complement strand
AAAAAACGCAATCTGGAGGTTAAAGAGGTTAAGGCTAACAAGCCCGGTTACTTCACTACCGCTATCAATGTAAAAATCGCTACTGCCAAGGGCACACATAAAATCGAAGGCACCCTGTTCGACGGCAAGCAGCCTAAGATTGTCCAAATCGACCAATACCATGTTGACTTCAATCCTGAAGGCTACCTGCTGCTGGCTCCGCACATCAACAAGCCTAATATGATCGGTCAGATGGCTACTATCCTTGGCAATGCCGGCATCAACATCAACGGCATGCAGGTTGGCAGCACTCCTAAATCCGACACCAACATTATGGCGATTGCTGTTGGCGATGATATTCCTAACGATATTATGCTGCAACTGCGTGGTGTGGAAGGCATTATTGACGTTAAGCTCATCAATTGCGAAGGCTAATGGCAGTAGCCAAATAAAGTACTGCGAGGAAGTTTTATGAGAATAATTTTAGTCCGACATGGTGAAACAACCTGGAATATAGAAGGCAGATACCAAGGGCAGGAGGATACGCCGCTGAGCGAGCGTGGTCTGCGCCAGGGCCACCTGCTGGCCGAGGGCTTGCACCACATCCCTATTGATGTGTGCATCTCCAGCCCGCTCCAACGCTCCTACCAGACCTGCAAGTTCTGCGCCGATTTGCACAAGCTTCCGGTAGCAACAGATGATCGTCTGCTGGAAATCAATCACGGCAGCTGGGAAGGCGTGCTGGCGCCGGAAATTGCCAAGCAATTTCCGCAGGAGTTTGCTCTTTGGCACACCCAACCGCACCTGGTGCAAATGCCTGATGGAGGCGAAAGCCTAGAGGATGTACGTAAGCGTGCGCGCGCTGCCTTTGATGACTATGCAGAAAAATATGCAGGCAAAACTGTGCTGGTTGCTGCGCATGATGCAGTAAACAAGGCGATTATCTGCGATTTGCTCGGTCTTGATATGTCGCACTTCTGGCAGATTAAGCAAGATAACACCTGCATTAATGTGCTGGAATATAACGAAGGCGTTTGGCGCGTAGTTCTGCTGAACTCCACCAATCATTTAGGCTTCCTGTTCAGCGGTATTGAGCAGGCTGGCCTGTAATTCAACAAAACAAAACTACCGTCCTACGCAGCAAAAGCTGCGAGGGCGGTAGTTTTTTATCTTCCTTGCTAAAAATTTGTTTACATGATACAATATTACAGACAACCGTGTTGCAGGGTGGCGTTGCCGAAATTCCGTTGGAATGGAGGTGATGTCTATGGTATATTACACCTTCCAGGATCTTATGATTTTTGGTATGTTTATACTGGCATTGCTGACGTTCATTTTTAAGAACAAAAAGTAAAATGCACATAGAAAAACCGCCTCTGTAATTTGCTGTTCACCGAGGCGGATTTTTCTGACCCTTTGAATCGGCAACCCACCTTGTGGGCGGTTGTCTTTCTATTTTTATTATACCACATTCATATATTTTTGCAATACAGTAATCCAGACATAGAAAAACCGCCTCTGTAATTTGCCATTCACCGAGGCGGTTTTTCTGACCCATTGAATCGGCAACCCACCTTTGCGGGTGCATCCAAGAAGCAAGTCCGTAGGACGCTGCTGATTGGTTCATGCACGCCATGCGATAGTGCCCCAAGAGGCGCAAGCCGATTGGATTGGCACGAACCGCTGTGGGCGGTTGTCTTTCTATTTTTATTATACCACATTTAAATATTTTTGCAACACAAAGCCCCCTCACCTTTCGGCGAGGGGGCCTTTATACGCGCGTGTATTATTTTGTGTTACTTGCTAATCGTTAAATTAGAAAGTGAAGGTTACGTCAGCCCAAACGCGTTGGTCGTTTTCGTTGCTGTTCAGTTTGTTTTCGGTGTCGTAGTAAGCTACAGTACCAACGATGTTTTTAGCGAAGGTGTAGTTAGCGCCAACGCCATAGCCTTTGAAGCCGTCGCCATCAAAGCTGTTTGCATCAGTGGTGTGTGCAATGTAGGTTTGACCGCCCAGGTCATAGTAGTTAGCGAACAGGCCCCAGGAACCAGCTTCGGAAGCTTCAGCGCCTTTGTAGGTCAGGCCAACAGTCCAGCCATCAGAATTAAGCTCTTGCTCATCGCCATCTTTAGAGCTCATGTCACCTTTCAGGTACATAGCAGACAGGTTTACATCACCCATGGTGTAATCAGCGCCAACGTACCAAATAGCATTGTCATCGTCTTCACTGCCACCAAGGTCTTTATAGTTTACGTAACCAGCAGCAGCATTCAGGTCACCGAAGGAGCCTGCCAGTTCGCCGCCAGCATAGTTGCCGCCTTCACCCCAGTTATGTTCGTCAGAAGCTTTACCAGCAAAGCCGGTTACTTTTACTTTGTCGCCATAGGAAACTTCAGCACCATCAACCAGTGCATCATAGATGTTGCCGTTAGCGAAGAATGCATTGTAACGACCAGCGGTTACAGCCAAGCCACCGATTTTACCTTCAACATATGCACGGTTGAATTCGGTTTTTTCTTCGCCTTTGTTAGCATCTTCACCATAGAAGTTTTGAGTGTTTTCAATCATGCCGGTGTAGGACCAGTCATCATTGATTTGACCGTTAATCCAAATACGGGAACGCAGATCGTTTTCGAAAGAATTATGGTTGCCATCTTCATCAACGTTAGCATCGCCTTGTTTGCTCATGTATTTGTAACGCAGTTCGCCGGTTACTTTTACATTGTCAGCTTTTTTCTCCAGGTTAGCAACGCGAACGCCCAGGTTGTCCAGTTCGTCAGCGAATTCAGCAGCCAGTTTATCAACGTTAGCGCCTTTAGCCATTGCTTTAGCAACGATTTGAGC
>CAKQHU010000175.1 GCA_934234275.1 uncultured Phascolarctobacterium sp. | reverse complement strand
TTGATTCTCCTGTATTAAAGCATTTTCTAAAGGAATGGGCAGACAGTAAAGTTATCATCGACCATTTAAGAGATGAAGCTCAATTTTCTCCAGATGAAACGACAAAAGCATTTTTACTTAACCGTGCTGATGAAATTGAGCAAGAATTGGAACTCCGAATGGTTGATTCTCAAATGCTCATACAAAGTGCAAAAAAATAAGGAGCCTTATCGGCTCCTCGCTTGTTTATTCGTTGCATTTTCCTCAACCTGCAAGCATTTTGCAAGCACAAAGCCCAGAAACCTTCGATTTATAAGGCTTCTGGACTTTATTATATTATTCGAACTCAATAGTAGCGGGCGGTTTGGTGGTATAGTCAAAGAGTACGCGGTTGATGTGCTTAACCTCATTGACGATACGGTTAGCAGCAGTTGTAATAGTTGCCGGCGGCAGCATGGTTACTTCTGCAGTCATGAAGTCGGTGGTAGTTACCGCACGCAGAGCGATAGCATAATCATAGGTACGCTCGTCGCCCATAACGCCAACACTGCGCATATTGGTCAGAGCTGCAAAGTACTGGCTCGGACGCTCGCTCATCGGCAGCTTGTCTACCTCTTCACGATAAATTGCATCTGCATCTTGTACGATAGCAACCTTTTCCGGAGTTACATCGCCGATGATGCGGATTGCCAGACCAGGACCGGGGAACGGCTGACGTGCTACCAGGTTTTCAGGCAGGCCCAGCTCACGGCCGGATTGACGAACCTCGTCCTTAAACAAATCACGCAGAGGCTCAACGATTTCCTTGAAATCAACAAAGTCAGGCAGACCGCCAACATTGTGATGGCTCTTAATAGTTGCAGATTCGCCGCCGAGGCCGCTTTCTACAACGTCAGGATAAATGGTGCCCTGTGCCAGATAGTCAACAGCACCGATTTTCTTAGCTTCTTCTTCAAATACGCGAATGAATTCTTCACCGATAATTTTACGTTTGCCTTCCGGAGCAGTTACACCTGCCAGTTTGCTGTAGAAGCGCTCGCGTGCGTCAACGCAGATGAAGTTGATATCGAACTGACCGCCTTCACCGAAAACAGCGCAAACCTCTTCACGCTCGTTTTTGCGCAACAGACCGTGGTCTACAAATACGCAGGTCAGCTGCTTGCCGATAGCCTTAGCCAGCATAGCGGCACAAACGCTGGAATCAACACCGCCGGAAAGTGCACACAGAACCTTACCGTCGCCGATTCTTTCTTTCAGTTCGGCAACAGTCTGCTCTACGAAGGAATCCATTTTCCAGGTGCCAGCACAGCCGCAAACGTTGTAAACGAAGTTGCTCAGCATCTTGGTGCCGTTTTCGGTATGCAGAACCTCGGGATGGAATTGTACGCAATACAATTTACGTGCTTCATCCTCAGCAGCAGCAACCGGGCAGTTCGGGGTGCTGGCAACAATCTTGAAGCCGGGAGCTGCGGTTTCGATATAATCGTTATGGCTCATCCAGCAAACATTTTTCTCGGAAAGGCCGGCGAACATCGGGCTAGTGGTGTCGAGATCAACAACGGTTTTGCCGTATTCGCGCTCGGGAGCTACGCATACATGACCGCCGAGCATATGCATCATCAGCTGGCTGCCGTAGCAAATGCCCAGAACAGGTACGCCCCAGGTATAGATTTCCGGATCAATAGTAGGAGAATCCTCCAGATAAGCACTGTTAGGACCACCGGTAAAAATAATTCCTTTAGGATTTTTAGCCTTAATTGCTTCCAGGCTATGCTTATAGGATACGATTTCGCAGTACACACCGCTTTCACGTACGCGTCTTGCGATTAACTGGTTATACTGCCCGCCGAAGTCAATTACGAGCACCATTTCTTGTGCATTGTTTTGCATCAATCCTTCACTCTCCTTCAAAAATAAACATGCTGCTTATATAGCAGTTATGTAAAAAATTATACGTTTTTAATATATTATAGATTACCATAAACGGCATGAAAATGCAATGAAAATGCTATTTCAGCGTCATAACGTCTTGTTATGGCCTAAGTATACATCCTACTGCTCTTAAAATGTACTTTGCTGCAATAAATAACGGCAAGTCTGAACGCAAACAGCCCATATTCAAATATCATTAATGACTGCCAAATTGAAATTTACAAATCTTTCAGAAAATGCTATAATATTTTTTAGGTATGCCGCAAGGCTACCTAGGGAGTATTGGCTGACAGAAATTCTAAAAAATCTGACAGCACCTATTTTAGGAGGGATATAATGCAGCAAAATGCAGATGTGAAGGATTTAGCACAAAAAGTGATAAATCAAAACAAATCACAAAACAACAAAAGTCAATTTATTCTATGGATGGGCGCATTGGTAGTCGGTGCCATTCTCGGTTACATGGGAATTAAACCCCTGAATGAATTATTCAATTTCATCGCTACCGTCTATACACGCCTCTTCCAATTTATCGCCGTACCAACCATTGCTTTAGCCGTAATCACTACATTGGCTGCTTTGGGAAGTAAAAAAGAAACCGGCCAGATTTTTGCTCACGCCGTAGTTTACACCTTCTTGACTACTGTTTGTGCAGCAGGCATCGGTCTTGCTATTTATCTTTGGGTAGCTCCCGGCAACCTGCCGGCAGAAATTGTTGGCAGCGGCATGTCCAACGTACCGCAAAATCTTGGCAAGTTAAGCTACTATGACCACATTTTAAATGTTATTCCTAACAACATGCTGCAGCCGTTCCTCGCAGGCAACGTGCTTTCCGTAATGCTGATTGCTGCTGCTATGGGCTTAGGTCTGGCATTCATGCCTAAAACCGAAAACAGAGAAGCTCTGCTGAAA
>CAKQHU010000174.1 GCA_934234275.1 uncultured Phascolarctobacterium sp. | reverse complement strand
CAGGGTTTGCCACCCCAACCCACTCCGCCAACTATAGCAATCAGTTCTCAGAGAAATCTGGGAGCTTTTTTGTTTTGATAAGTCTGCTTCATCATGAAAACTCTATTGACAAGCATCCTTAAAAGTGCTATAAGATTATATTCGGTAGATGTTTTATGTACATGAGAGAGGATGAATATTTATGAGAAAAAATACTATAATTTCTTTGACGGCTACGCTGTTGGCTGCAAATATATCTTTTGCGGTCCCGGCATTTGCCGATGATTTACAGACATACAATCTTGATACCATGGTTGTTACCGCGCAGCGCGAAAGCAAGCGTGATGTTGATACACCTGCTTCCGTTACAACTGTTTCCCAGAAGCAGCTTGTCGAAACCGGTGCTTCTAATCTTTTTGATGCCCTGCGCCTGCAAAGTGGTGTGACTACCTACTCCTATGGCGGCAGCCAGTCCCTTGGCGGTATGAACGCAAAAATCCTGATGCGCGGTGCGAATAAAGGCACTGTGGTAATGATTGACGGTGTACCTGCCAACATCAATGAAACCTATTATCTGGATTCCATTCCTGTAGAATCTATCGCACGTGTAGAAATTGTTAAGGGTGCTGCTTCTACACTTTACGGTTCCGAGGCTTCTACAGGTGTTATCAATATCATCACGAAAAAGAAAATGCCCAACACATTGTCACTGACCAAAGGCGAATACGGCAGGGAGAAGGCAGCACTGACATTGAATGCTAATAAGCTGAACTTTGCAGTAGCGCTGGAGCAGAGTGACCCGATGAAGGGTTATAGCAGTAACTATAAGCAGATTAACGATTTAAACAAAAAGTCCTTTACCGCAAGCTATAAATTTGATGATAACTGGAGCTTCTCGCACCAACACAATGACAGCAAGTATTCCTATGATCAGTATGACAAAACCTGGAGCAAGCTTACCGAGGATGCTAATTATCATTATATTGATGATTTTTCTCGCTTACAATACAAGGATGACAGCGTGAGCGCCAATTTGTTTTATAACCGCAGCAACCGCAGAAATCAGACCTACAATGTTACCGGTTCTAAATGGACCAAGTCCGATCATTTACGCTTCGATACCATAGGCCTTGATTTGCAAAAGCAGATTACCGGTAAATTCGGTGATGTTATTGTTGGTACGACGGTTTCCCGTGATTCCTATAAAAATGATATTACCGTAGCCCAAAACATCAAACCAGGTACGAAGATTAACGAATTCAGAACAAATTATGCTGTGTTTGCACAGCTTTCCAAGGATCTTGGCGCAGGCTATACAGCTACCGTAGGTGCCCGTGAAACCGTTGTAGAGGCCAATAAACGTTATAATGCCTTTACACCGCAGTTTGCTTTGCTGAAGAAGCTGGATAACAACAGCAGCTTATATGCAAATGCGGCAAAATCTTTTAAGATGCCTACATTTACCCAGATTTACGGCGGCGGCGGTGCCAACTTTGCAGCTAATCCTTTACTGGAGCCTGAAGAAGGCTGGACCTATGAGTTCGGTTACAAAAAGACATCTAATACAAGCATGTTCAAAGCTGCTTTGTATTATATGGATTTGGATACTATTGAATATGAAGGCAAAGGAACTAGCTCCAATCCGTATGTAACACGTAATATGTCCTTTAAAAACAAAGGTCTGGAAATGACCTATGAGAAGGATTTCGGCAGCAAGTACAGCTATTCTCTGGGAGCTAATTTCTGCAATCCTATGGGCAAAAATAAAAAAGGCATTTGGGAGCGTAAATTTGCACGCGAGCAATACAATGCCGGCATTAAATATCATGATGCTAAATTCAATGCTGCACTGACAGGCATGTTTACTACGGACAGAGCCAGCGGCTGGGGCGATTTGCTGCCGGTAAACTTTATTGCCGGCTATAAGTTCGATAAGAGCAGCAGTGTAGAGCTTGGTGTGGAGAATATCTTCGACAGAGATGATATCGTAAGCAACCCGGGTTCCGCTACCAAGTATTACTGCCTGCCGCGCATGGTGCATGTGACCTATACTTATACATTCTAAACATAAATAGGCTGCTATGCTTCTAGGGAGTTTTGTTTGCAAAGCTTTTTATCTGACTATATTAAATATCCATAAATTGAGCTTATTCAGATGCCAGTCAAAAGGTTATAATGATTATACTATTAAAGTGAAGGAGTGTGTCTTATGACCTTAATGAATAAAGCATTGACTATTGCCGGCAGCGATACAAGCGGCGGCGCCGGTATGGAAGCAGATATTAAAACTATGGAGGAGCTGGGCGTTTTTGGTATGCCTGCCCTGACCTGCATTGTTACTATGCATCCTACTACCTGGGAGCACAGCGTATTTCCGTTGCCTTTGGATTTGGTAGAAAAGCAGCTGGTAACAGCGATTGAAGGTGTTGGCATCAATGCGATGAAAACCGGTATGCTGGGAAGCAGCGAGCTGGTAGAGCTGGTTGCAGCTACTATTGATAAGTACGATTTGCAGAACGTTGTTATTGACCCGGTTATGGTCTGCAAAGGATGTGACCTGATTCTGGTGCCGGATGCGGCAGAATCTATCAAAAAGCTGCTGATGCCGCGCTGCGATATTATTACACCTAATACAGTTGAAGCTGCTTATCTTGCAGATATGCCTGAGGTTACTACCGTAGAGCAGATTAAGGAAGCAGCAGAGAAAATTGTTGCTGCCGGTGCGAAGAGCGTTGTTATCAAGGGCGGCGAGCGCTTGAGCGATAATTCCGCTATTGATATTTTCTACGATGGCAAGGAATTCGTAGAAATGGCTGTGCCGAAGATTTATCCTTCCTACAACCATGGCGC
>CAKQHU010000173.1 GCA_934234275.1 uncultured Phascolarctobacterium sp. | reverse complement strand
GAGCAGAAGGAAACTATCGAGCGCGTCAGCTCCAAGCTGGAATATTATCAGCAGATGGAGGCTACCATGCAGAGCACTCTGGCTGTGGCGCAGGAAACCGCTGATGAGGTAAAGAACGCCAGCGAAAAGAAGGCGGCGCTGCTGGAGAAGGAAACGGCAGTGAAGTGCGAGCAGCAGCTGAGCGAAGCGAAGGCTGCGGCGCAGAAGCTGCATGACGATACAATGGCGCATGCTGAGGATTTGTATAATCAGACGAAGAACAAAACCGATAACATGCTGCAGGCAGCGATGGCTGAATGCAATAAGCTGCGTGAAGAAGCTAAGTCCTATGCCGAAAAGCTGCGCAGCAGTGCCGAGGTAGATGCCGATAAACTGCGCATTACTACCGAGGATGTCTGCAAAAAACGCGCCAACAGCGCTGCTAGCGAGGCTAACAAGCTGCTGGAGGATGCTCGCAGCGAAGCCGGCAGAATGATGCTGGATGCAAATACTAAATATCGTAAACTGGTGGGAGATGCAGAGGAACGCAGCCGTAAAATCATTTTTGAGGCTGATGCCAAGGCTGCTATGGCCGAACAGGCTTATAACGAGCAGGTGAAAAAGGCGGCGTTGCATCGTAAAAATATGCTGCATCTGCTGGAAACGCAGGTTGAGCTGCTCAAAAACTATGCCAGTCATAACGAAGAATAGTCGGAGGCTGAATGATGATTATCTTAGTGAGGCATGGTGAAGCAACGCATCATACGCAAAGATTGACCGGCGGCTGGACGGATTCACAGCTGACCGAAAAGGGAAGGGCGCAGATAAAGGCAGCTGCGGTAAAGCTGGCAAAGGATTTTGCCGGACGTAATTGCAAGCTGCGGATTCTGGCAAGTGATTTGCAGCGTGCTTCCGCATCGGCGCAGATTATTGCCGATGAGCTTGGCTTTAAGGGCGAAATAGAGCATTGCCGTTTCCTGAGGGAAAAGAATAACGGCATTGCTGCCGGCATGACCGAGGAGGAGGCCAAGAAGCATTTTTGTAAGCCTGCTTCCGAGCAGGAGCTGGATCACCGCAACTATCCCGGCGGTGAAACGCGCAATGAGTTCTATCGCCGTAATGTACACGGCCTGTGGCATTGTGCGGATGTCGATAAGGAAAATCTGCTGATTGTTGCGCATAAGGGCACGATTCAGAATATTATTTTCCGTTGGCTGGGAATGGATATGCAGCAGGTGGCGGCGTTTAACTTTTCAGTTGATGTGCAGCCTGCCAGCGTAACTGTTCTGGGGATTAACAAATGGCATGAGCATGCTGTTTTCCGCTTGAATGACGTCAGTCATCTGACACAGGGAAAGGGCTTTGGCGTGTTTGAGTTTAAGTACGAGAAGTGAATAAGGCTGTGAATGACCGCTTGGGTGCTTTGGGAAAGCGCTTAAGCGGTTGTTTTTGTTTCTCACTATACTAATGGCTTTTTTTGTCGTTTTATTCACCCCCTAACGCAAAAAAATAAGCAGGACAAATTTGAAGATAGTTTATCCTGCTTGCGTTTATCATATAATTTATCTGAGTAATACGGCAGATAAATAATTGGTTGGGTAGTTACTTAACTTAATTTTGTCAACAATAATGCCAGATTGCTGAGATAATTCTCGCAAATACAGTACTCCACCAGATCATGATCTGTCCACTTGCTCTGCATATTTCAGAAGATAAAAAATGCGTAAAGCATCAAAACTTGGTACAATAGAAGTGAAACAAACAATCAACCAAGTATGAGAGATTCATGTCTAAACTCCTAGCACAGATGCAGCAACTTTTGCAGACTGCTTGATATATTTTATTTCTTAAAATATCCTTTTTTCAACAATAAAAATGCTCCGCTTACTCTTTTTTTAGGGTAGGCGGAGCATTTTATTATTTATTGTTCAGTTCTATAGCCAGTAGCCTTATATGCTCCTGCGCTTCTGCTTCCGTTTCGCACATGGAAAGGATGACCGGCATTTTGGACCAGTTGACAAAGGCCAGGACAAAGTAATGGTCTACGTATTTATCATTAGTATAAAAGTACCAGTCACCGGTTTCGTAAACAAGGCTGGTAATGGTATCGCTGTTGATGTAATCAGGGAAGCGGTTCATGTAATCCCAATGGTTATCTTCGTAAGCAATTTCATCGAGCGTGTTGTCCGTCAGCTCCAGATCGGATGGGTAATCAGGCTTGGAAAAGGTCTTTATGAACATTGCTTTGTCTCCTTTTAGCAAGATTTTGGCGATAATCCCAAGGCTTTTCAAATTTTTCCTGTGACCATAAGCCTTGGCGGCAGCGCTTTGCTGCTGCCTCAAATTTATCATATATTTCGCAGTTGTCGAAGTTCATGTGGTAATGCAGTGCCATGCCTTCCTTCAGCATTTCGGCGCTCACGTCCTTTCCTTCGCAATATACAAAAGCAACTTCGCGGTTATACTTATCAATACATTTGACTTTCAAGCGGACTGTACCTTGGCGTAACAGTTCGCTTAGTTTTTTTGTTGCTTCCGTGCCAAAAGGCTGCTCTCTTTCCGGTGCATCTATCATAGCAAGTCGTATGCGGTGCTTTTCTCCTGTTATATCGCGCACATGGATGGTATCACCATCTATAATGCGTACCACATATGCTGTATAGGTGCTGGCAGGCCTCGCTTGTGCGCTGACTATGGAGGCTATGCCGATAAGACCGAGGGCAAAGAGAAGAAAGAGAGTATAGGTAATTATTTTATAGCGCATATTATGTTCCTTTTCTATAAAGATGGGCTGCCGTACTTTGTGTACGACAGCCCCTTTTGCCATATGATTAGTTCTTAGTATATTTTTGCTTGTATATACTATTTACTGCTGTGCATATGGAAATTGCATCACAA
>CAKQHU010000172.1 GCA_934234275.1 uncultured Phascolarctobacterium sp. | reverse complement strand
AGGGATTTTCAGAACCTCTCTGCGCGGTTGGGGACGGACCAAATCAGTCCATACTGGAATATTTTACCTTAATGTCTGCTATTTGTCAACACCGCTGTTATCTAAAATCATAAAACTTTCTACATGCAGGGAAGCATCTGCCTCAACCTTCAGGGTGCAGGCCAATTCTCTTTCCCAGGCACGCAAATCCTTGCTTACAAGCCACTCTGCCAGCCAGGGATTAGCGGTAATCAAAAGATTCTTTGAGCTGCTGCGACGCTTCAGCAAAGTACGCAGACGACGCTTAATTTCCAAAGAAAGATTTTCTCTGCTCTGCACACGTCCGCTGCCGTTGCATACCGGGCAGGGAGTATATAGTACGCTTGATAAATTCTGACGCGATTTTTTTCTGGTAATCTCTACAAGATTCAGCACCGTGATATCCTGCACCTTGGGATGCATTTTATCACCCTTCAGCGCCTGCTGCAAAGAGTTCATAATCTCTCTTTTGTGATTATCGGTATGCATATCAATAAAATCTACTACGATAATGCCGCCAATATCACGCAAACGCAGCTGACGCGCAATCTCCAGCGCCGCCTCGCGGTTAATCTGCATAATCGTTTCTTCCAGATTTTCGCGTCCGCTGAACTTACCGCTGTTGACGTCAATAACTGTCATGGCCTCGGTGTGGTCGATAACAAGGTACCCGCCGCTCGGCAAGGTCACCTGTCTGTCGCTGATGCCGGCAACTGCTTCTCCCTGCTTGTGATATTCAAAGATATCCTCCAAGCCCTGATACAGCGTTACCCTGATATCCTGTGCCTGCGGCATCTCGGCCAACAGCTCTTCCACTCGCTTATAAATCGGCAGATTATCAATCACGATTTCCGTCAGCTCCGGACGCAGATAATCGCGCACAATACGTATTGGCAGATCAAGCTCACGCCTCAGCAGGCAGGGAGCCTTCGCTACACGCTCACGCGCCGCCAGCACCTTCCAGTCAGCCGCCAGCTCCTGCACATCGCGCTCCAGAAGCTCACGCGCAACACCTGTCGCTGCCGTGCGCACCACAATTCCCATACCTGCAGGACGCACACCCTCGCAAATCGTATTCAGGCGCTCACGTTCCTCCTTATCGGTAATCTTACGCGAAATGCCCACATAATCCGCCTGCGGCAGCAGTACAACATAGCGTCCGGGCAAGGTTATTTCGCGGGTAGCAGTAGGACCTTTGGTACCGCGTGCATCCTTAGATATCTGCACTATCAGGCTTTGGCCTTCAGTAACATCCTTTTTATTACCCAAATACAGAAAAGCATTCTGTTCCAGACCGATATCAACAAAGGCAGCCTGAATACCACGAACTACATTGCAGACCTTTCCCTTGAATACACTGCCTACAAGATGCTGCTCTTCCTTGCGCTCTACCAGATATTCCATCAATATTCCGTTTTCCAGCAACCCCATACGGGTTTCGTCTTCGTTGGCGCTTATAATTATTTTAGCTATCATCGCTACTCTCCGCTCTTAAATAATCATGATATTATATTGTAGCATAAATTACGCCTGCTGGCAAAAGCAACGGCATTTCTGTATGTTAAAAATCCATTAAAGCGCATATAGGCAAAAGCTCTTAGAAAAAGGTTTCATTTTTATTTCTGACAGCCTTGAATGCAGCAAGCATATTATCTGTTTTTTGCTGCAAGGGAGGCGGAAGAATTCTTGCCTTCTTCGGACACGCATGAATGCAGGCCATACAAAGAATACATTTTGCTGCATCCGTAGCCATCTTTCCGTCCACATTCGATATGGCATCTGTCGAGCAGATTTTTGCGCATGCTCCGCACGCTGTACATGATGGCAAAGAAAGCGGCGCTGCCACTACATTCATCTCCGGCTTATAGGGGCGGTTGCCGGGAACATGAACATTTTCTGGGGAAGTGCTGCTTTTTACAGTTTCGGCAAATATACGGATTTCTTTTATATCCTCCGCATCAGGTCTGCCGGCGCCAACCTCCGGCACAATAGAATGCTGCGCCACAAAGGCAGCTGATGCTATTACCGTAAAGCCGCCTTGAATCAGAATGTCATTCATCTCCAGCAATGCATCCTCATAAGCTCTGTTACCATAAACAGCGATAGTTACGGCCTTCTTCCCCTCACCGGCAAGCGTTTTTATTTTTTCACGCACGACAGAAGGAATTCGTCCGGCAAATACAGGCGCTGCAACAACTATCAGCTCACCCTGCGGCTGTTTCATCGGCGTTTGCTTATCTCCCAAATCATGCCATATTACTTCTTTGCCTATGGCAGCGGCAAAAATATCGCTTATCTTTTTCGTTCCTCCCGTGGGACTGAAATAATAAACCTCCATTATATCTGACATTTTTCATCCTCCCTTGCTTTGCACATACTTATAATCATTTTAGCTGCAGCTTTTATTGCATTAGGTATCTTTCGATTAGCCCTCAACAAATTCCTGCTTTTTATCCGAAAGCACAAGCATAGCAAGTGCTGCTAATACGATTATAAGACCTGTGACAGAAAGCACTGTCGGTATTTCCCCAAAAAAGAAAATTCCGAATAACATCGCCGCAACCGGTTCACAGGAACAAAGAATTGATGCCTTGCCTGCTTCCATATGATCCAGTGCCACAGTGTAAAAAGCATATGGACACACTGCTGTACACAAAGAATGCATCACCATAAACAATGTATTTCTTATCGGATTCACTGTAATATAATGTGTAATATTTCCCCACTGAGTAAACGGCAGCAGAACAACGGCAATTGCAAGCATACTGTAAAAGGTAATTGTAAGCGCAGGATAGCTTTTTTGCATTCCTGCTTTTGAAAAAATACTATATAATGCGTAAAAACCAGCGCTTGCACTTCCTACCAAAATACCAATCCAAGACCAATGCATACTTGTATTATTTTCAAAAATTCCGCTGGTCAG
>CAKQHU010000171.1 GCA_934234275.1 uncultured Phascolarctobacterium sp. | reverse complement strand
GATGTTTTATATCACACTACGGTCGGAGATAATCCGGAGCGTATGCGCGCAGTGCTGGAGCAGGCCATGCAGCGCGCCGATATCATCATTACCAGCGGCGGTTTGGGACCGACGCGCGGTGATATTACCAAGGAGATGGTGATGGAGGTATGTCATACCGAAGGCTATCTCGATTTGGATACGTGGGGACGCATAGATGCATATTTTGCCAAGAAGGGACTTTGCCCCTCGCAAAATAACGAAAAGCAGGCGTATGTGCCCATCGGTGCCGAGGTACTGCAGAACGATGTAGGTACCGCTCCCGGACTGTGGCTGGAATATAAGGATAAAATCTTCATTATGCTGCCCGGACCTCCGAGCGAGCTTACGGATGTGTGCGAAAAGCAGCTGCTGCCGCGAATGCTGCAGCGCTTCAGCGAGCACGGCATTATCATGTCGCGCACCTTGCATCTGCGCGGTATCGGCGAATCCATGGTAGCGTCCAAGCTCGACGAGCTGATTATGGCGCAGACCAATCCGACGATTGCACTTTATGCCCGCTACGGAGAAATTCTTATCAGGCTTACGGCGAAGGCTGCCAATGACAAGGAGGCAGTAAAGCTGCTCGACGCTATGGAAGCCAGGGTACGCAAGAGCGTTGATAATTATATATACGGTGTGGATGATGCCACTCTGGCGGCATGCCTGGGGCAGGAGCTGCTGAAGCAGGGCAAAACTATTGCCTTTGCGGAATCCTGCAGCGGCGGTCTGGCCAGCAGTCTGGTTACGGATGTGCCGGGCAGCAGCGAATATCTGCTGGGAAGCATCGTCAGCTACACTAACATGGCTAAGCAGAAGCTGCTGCATGTGCAGGCAGATACGCTGGCCAAATACGGCGCTGTCAGCCGCGAAACCGCCTGCGAAATGGCGCTGGGCGTGCGCAAGCAGCTGGGCAGCGATTACGGTGTGAGCATTACGGGCAACGCCGGACCGGGAGCTAGCGAGGGCAAGCCGGTAGGCCTGGTATATATTGCCGTTGCTACCGACAATGTGGTATATTGTCAGGAACACCATTTTATGTCGACAAGAACAGAAAATAAGCTGAGAATAGCTCAGACAGCTATTTCTATGGCTATTGATAAATTATTAGAAGAAAAAAACAATACGGAGGATAAACATTAATGACCATTCAAAAAGAGATGTTCGGCAACTTAGAGCTGGACAAAAAAATTGTAACCGCCCTGACTGACATGGGCTTCGAAGAGCCTTCTCCGATTCAGGCCGCTACTATTCCCCTGGTGCTCGAAGGTAACGACGTTATCGGCCAGGCACAGACCGGTACCGGCAAGACCGCTGCCTTCGGTATTCCTCTGGTGCAGGCAATTACTGACTTCAAGCATATCCAGGCGCTGATTATGACTCCGACCCGTGAGCTGGCTATTCAGGTTGCGGAAGAGGTTGGCAAAATCGGCCGCACCCGCCGCGTGCGTGCGCTGCCTGTTTACGGCGGCCAGCCGATTGAACGCCAGATCCGTGCGCTGCGCAACAATGTGCAGATTGTTATCGGTACTCCGGGCCGTCTGATTGACCATATCAACCGTGGCACTATCCGTCTGGACCATATCAAATTCCTGGTACTGGACGAGGCCGACGAAATGCTGGATATGGGCTTTGTTGATGATATCGAAGAAATTATGCACAGCCTGCCGGTTGAACGCCAGACTCTGCTGTTCTCCGCAACCATGCCCCGTCCGATTCTGAGCCTGACCAAGAAGTACATGAAGGCGCCGAAGAATGTAACCATTTCCAAGGAAGAGCTGACTGTACCTCTGATCGAGCAATATTATTTCGAAACCAAGGATAAGATTGAAGGCCTGTGCCGTCTGCTGGACGCAGAAATCGACGGCAAGCTGATTATCTTCTGCCGTACCAAAAAGGGTGTTGACGACCTGTCTATCGCACTTTCCAGCCGTGGCTACATGGCTGAGGGCCTGCATGGCGACCTGAGCCAGAACCAGCGTGACCGCGTAATGAAGAAATTCCGCGAGGGCGCCGTTGATGTGCTGATTGCTACCGACGTTGCTGCCCGCGGTATCGACGTTGACAACATCACCCACGTTATCAACTTTGATATTCCGCAGGATCCGGAAAGCTACGTTCACCGCATCGGCCGTACCGGTCGTGCAGGCAACACCGGCGTAGCTATGACCTTCATCACTCCGCGTGAGTTCCGTCAGCTGAAGCTGATTGAGCGTACCGTCAAGACTAAAATCCAACGCCGTCAGCTGCCGACCGCTGCTAATGTTATCGAGCGTCAGCGCGACCAGATTATCAGCAAGATGCAGACTGTGCTGGAGCTGAACGCATACCATGACTATATGCCGATTGCCGAAAGCCTGTTGGATGATTACAGCGCCGAAGAAGTTGCTGCCGCAGCTCTGAAGCTGATGCAGGAGGGCATTAAGGCTCTGGAGGCTCCGCAGGAGGATATCCTGTCCAAGGACCTGCGCAACACCGGCGGCCGTCCGGGCATGGTGCGTCTGTTCATCAACATCGGCCGCAGCCAGAAGATTATGGTTAAGGATATTGTCAGCACCATTGCTATCGAAGCAGACATTCCGGCGCGTGATATCGGCCTGATCAATATCTATGATAAGTTCACCTTTGTTGAGGTACCGGAGGATGTAGCCGAAAAGGTTATCGGTGCGATGAACAAGAACTTTATCAAGGGGTATAAGGTTAATATTGAGCCTGCGAAGGCAAGAAGATAAATAAAAAGCCTCTCCTTGGGGAGAGGTGCCGAGCTTGTCGAGGCGGAGAGGGGTTCTGCCTAAAGCAACGTTTCTTTCAGGCCCCTCTCAGTCGCCCTGGCGGGCGCCAGCTCCCCCCGAGGGGAGTCTTTCGATAAGCAAATTGCTAAGTTAACCCCCAATTGGAGGTGAATACCCATGGCTAATGAAATTTACGGCAACCTGAAGGGTATCCGTAATTCCGTTATTGAAGAATTAAAAACTTTTTAT
>CAKQHU010000170.1 GCA_934234275.1 uncultured Phascolarctobacterium sp. | reverse complement strand
ATGAGCGAATATCTTTATCAGCTGCGTACAGGTGAAACATATAATAAAATTAAAAATGATATTGAGGGCTGGCTCAAAAATATGGAATTCGGCAGCGATGTGCTGAAGGCTATCCGCCGCCTGAAGGGCAGCGTAAAGTACCTGATGGTGCCGACTTCTATTTTTGAAGAGCTGGGCTTTACTTATTTGGGCCCTGTTGATGGTCATGATCTGGAGGGCCTGCTTGACGTTATGCAGGCTGCCAAGAAGATTGACGGACCGGTTATGGTACATGTGCTGACGAAAAAGGGCAAGGGCTACAAGCCTGCGGAAGAAAGTCCCAACAAGTTCCACGGTACCGGCCCCTTTGATATCGCTACCGGCAAAAAAATTACTAATCCGAATGCACCAATAAGCTACACCGAGGTTTTTGGTAAAACACTGACGAAGCTTGCTGATACAGATGATAAGATTGTGGGTATTACGGCTGCAATGCCCGACGGCACCGGCCTGAACATTTTTGCCGAAGCGCATAAGGACCATTTCTTTGATGTTGGTATTGCCGAGCAACATGCGGTGACTGCTGCTGCTGGTATGGCTGCTGCCGGAATGAAGCCTGTGGCGGCAATTTATTCTACCTTTATGCAGCGTGCCTATGACTCTATCGTGCACGATATCTGCATGCAGAAGCTGCACGTAACGCTGTGCCTGGACCGTGGCGGTCTTGTCGGTGATGACGGTTATACGCATCACGGAGTTTTTGATTACGCTTATCTGCGCAGTATCCCGAACATGACGATTATGGCGCCGAAGGACGAGAATGAGCTGCAGCATATGCTGAAGACTGCGCTGGACTTTGACGGACCGATTTCGGTGCGCTATCCGCGTGGCAGTGGTGTGGGCGTTGCGCTGGATACAGAGTGGCAGGATTTACCGATTGGTAAGGCTGAGGTGCTGCGTACCGGCAAGGATGTCTGCTTCTGGGCGATTGGCAGCATGGTGCAGACTGCGCTTGATGCAGCGGAGCTGCTGGAAGCGCAGGGAATCAGCGCAGGCGTTGTGAATATGCGCTTTGCCAAACCGCTGGATGTAGAACTCTTGCGTGAGCATGCGCAAAGCTACGGAAAGATTATTACTCTGGAAGAAGGCGTGCTGGCAGGCGGTGTCGGCAGCGCAGTTCTCGAAGAGCTTAATGCAAATAAACTGCTGGAGCAGTGTGATGTACGTTGCTTCGGCATTCCTGACGAATTTGTAATGCATGGCGACAAAAAGCTGCTGTTCCGCGATTTGGGACTGGATACGCCAACCATTGCTGCCAAGGCTGCAGCATTTGTAAAGGGTGAAGAAGAGTGAAAAAAGAAAGACTTGATGTTCTGTTAGTCAACCGCGGTATGTTTGAAAGCCGTGCCAAGGCGCAGGCTGCAGTTATGGCAGGACAGGTATTGGTCAACGAACAGAAAATAGATAAACCGGGTACACCGGTGGCACTGGAGGTTACTATCCGTCTGCTGGGCAACAAGCTGCCCTATGTAAGCCGCGGCGGTCTGAAGCTGGAGAAGGCTTTGCAGATTTTCCCCATCAGCGTAGAAGGCAAGGTTGTTGCCGATATCGGTGCTTCTACCGGCGGTTTCACCGACTGCGCGCTGCAGAATGGTGCGGCAAAGGTGTATGCGATTGACGTAGGCTACGGTCAGCTGGCGTGGAAGCTGCGCAACGATGAGCGTGTAGTGAATATGGAGCGCACCAACGTGCGTTATCTGGAAGCAGACAGCCTGCCCGAGCAGGTGGATGCTGCTACCATCGACGTAGCTTTTATTTCGCTGGATAAAATTTTGCCGGCGGTACATAAAATCCTTAAGCCTGAAGGCTTTGTAGTGGCTTTAATCAAGCCGCAGTTTGAAGCAGGCAAGGAAAATGTCGGCAAGAAGGGCGTTGTGCGTGATGCTGCTGTGCACGAGCAGGTTATCAACAACGTTATCAGCTTTGCCAAGAGCGAAGGCTTCGGCATTGCTGGTCTGGACTTTTCTCCGATTAAGGGACCGGAGGGCAATATTGAATATCTGTTGCACCTGACGCTGGGTGACGACGATGCCGTAAGCAGCGAGCAGGTAGCACAGCTTGTAGGCCGCAGTCATGGCGACTTAGATAAGAAAGCAGAAAAGACAGAGGCATGAGATGCAAAAGAAACGTTTAGGGATTTTTCCCAACCTTGGTAAAGAAAACGTCTGCATTGCTCTGCCGGAATTTATTCAGCTCTGCAAGGACTGGGGACTTGAACCGGTGCTGCCTGAGGAGGTAGCGCAGCAGTACGGCGTGAGCAGCTACAATAAAAGTGAGCCGCAGACGCTGAAAACGTTGGACTATGGTGTCAGCCTAGGCGGTGACGGTACACTGCTGCAGATGGCGCGTCACCTTGCGCCTCTCGATGTACCGGCCTTCGGTATCAACTTCGGCAAGCTGGGATTTTTGGCAGAGATTGACTTGCAGGGTATGTATAAGGCTATCAGCCGTCTGGCTCAGGGCAACTATACGTTGGAAAGCCGCAGTCTGCTGCAGGCCAGAGTTATCTGCGGCGATAAGCTGCTTGCTACGGCGCATGCACTCAACGATTTAGTTCTGGCCAAGGGCATGTTCAGCAAGCTGGCGCATATGATGCTTTTTATTAACGGACGCTTATCTGGTAAATATGCAGCAGACGGTTTGATTATCGCAACGGCAACAGGCTCTACTGCATATTCTCTCTCCGCAGGCGGACCGCTTGTTATGCCGGAGCTGGATGTTAGCGTCATTACACCTGTCTGTGCGCATTCGCTGACGAACAGAGCGCTTGTTATTCCTATGTCGGAAACAATAGAGCTCAGGCCGATTCCCGGCAGTGAGGAAATGCTGCTTTCGGCGGACGGTGAAAATGTTATCGAGGTGCCTAACGATACCAGTGTGCATATCGCCAAATCGCCTTATGAGATGAAGTTTGTAAGACTTACGCGACGCGACTACTATCAGACGTGGCAACAGAAGCTAAT
>CAKQHU010000169.1 GCA_934234275.1 uncultured Phascolarctobacterium sp. | reverse complement strand
GTTTTCGCTTTGACCGGCAAAATCAATAACACCGGTCTGGCAGAGGTGCCGATGGGCATTACCATGCGCGAGATTATCTATGATATCGGCGGCGGTATTACCAACGGCAAAAAGTTTAAGGCTGTACAGATCGGCGGTCCGTCCGGCGGCTGTCTGCCGGAAAGCATGCTCGATTTGCCTGTTGATTACGATTCCCTGATTGCTGCCGGTGCTATGATGGGCAGCGGCGGTCTGGTTGTTATGGATGAGGACACCTGCATGGTTGACGTTGCTAAGTTCTTCCTGAACTTTACGCAGTCGGAATCCTGCGGCAAATGCACTCCCTGCCGCGAAGGCACGAAGCGTATGCTGGAAATCCTTACCCGTATTACGGAAGGCCAGGGACGCGAGGGCGATATCGAGCTGTTGGAAAGCCTTGCCAAGAATATCAAGGAAACAGCTCTTTGCGGCTTGGGACAAACCGCGCCTAACCCTGTTTTGAGTACCCTGAAATATTTCAGAGATGAATACGAAGCGCATATCAAAGAGAAGCGCTGTCCTGCAGGCGTCTGCGAAAAGATGCTGCATTACGAAATCAGCGATGCCTGCCGCGGCTGCGGGCTGTGCGCACGTCAGTGCCCGGTACAGGCTATCAGCGGTTCGCCGAAAGCAAAACATGTTATTGACCAGAACAAATGCATTAAATGCGGTGCCTGCATGACAGCGTGCCCGTTTAAGGCAATCAGCAAGGCATAAGGAGGGGACTGATGATGCAGATGGTTAATTTGACAATTGATGGAAAACAGATTCAGGCCCCCGCAGGCTCCAGTGTTCTGGAGGCTGCACGCAGCGCAGGTATTTATATTCCTACACTGTGCTATCATCCGGACCTGCGTCCGGAGGGTGCCTGCCGCCTGTGTATGGTAGAGGCCAGCGGTGCGCGCACTCTGGTTGCTTCCTGCGTATATCCCGTAAGCGAGGGTATGGTAGTAAAAACTAATACCTCCAAGGTACGCGAAGCACGTAAAACAGTGCTGGAGCTGCTTTTGACCAATCACCCGAAGGACTGCCTGTGCTGTCAGAAGAACGGTGACTGCGAGCTGCAGAAAATTGCCGCTGATCTTGGCGTGCGTAAGCTGCGCTTCGAGGGTGGAGAAACAAGAGCGCGTACTATTGATAACAGCAATCCGTCACTGGTACGCGACCAGGAAAAATGCATCCTCTGCGGACGCTGCATTCGTGTCTGCCGTGACGTGCAGGGTATGAGCGTTTACAGCTTTGCCGGCCGTGGCTTCAACACCATGGTATCTACAGCCTTTGAGCATGATTTGCTCAACAGTGCCTGCACCTACTGCGGCCAGTGCGCCGATGTCTGCCCGACAGGTGCTATTGTGGAAAAGGATGATACGGACAAAGTTTGGGATGCAATCAATAATCCTGAGAAGGTTGTTGTAGTACAGACTGCTCCGTCAGTACGTGTTGCCCTGGGCGAGGAGCTGGGCATTCCGGCAGGTCAGGTTGTTACCGGCAAAATGGTTGCGGCATTGCGTCATTTAGGCTTTGATAAGGTTTTTGATACCAACTTCTCTGCCGACCTTACTATTATGGAGGAAGGCCACGAGTTCCTGCAGCGTTTGCAGAACGGCGGCGTGCTGCCGATGATTACCTCTTGCAGCCCCGGCTGGGTAAATATGATTGAGCTGAAATATCCTGAGCTGCTGCCACATCTGTCTACTGCCAAATCTCCGCAGCAGATGTTCGGTGCTGTTGCCAAAACCTACTTTGCGGAACGTGCAGGCATTGACCCGGCAAAAATTGTCAGTGTATCGGTAATGCCCTGTACCGCGAAAAAGGCTGAGGCTGCGCGCGAGGAAATGTGCGCCAGCGGTTATCGCGACGTAGATGTAGTTATCACCACACGTGAACTTGGCCGCATGATCCGCGAGGCGGGTATTGACTTTAATGCGCTGGAAGAAGCAGAATTTGATTCACCTCTGGGAACAGGCACCGGTGCCGCAGTTATCTTCGGCACAACCGGCGGCGTAATGGAAGCGGCTTTGCGTACGGTGGCTGAGGTTGTTGCCGGCAAAGAGCTGCCGAAGCTTGAATATAATGAGGTGCGCGGCATGGAGCAGACACGTGAAGCTGTTATTGATGTAGCGGGCGTATCTGTGAAGGTTGCTGTAGTACATACGCTGAAATCTGCCAAGATGATGTTGGAACGCATTAAAGCAGGTACCGCGGATTATCAGTTTATTGAGGTTATGGCTTGCCCCGGCGGCTGCATCGGCGGCGGCGGTCAGCCGGTTCCTGTGGATGCTTCCATCAGGCAAAAACGCCGTGAAGCGATTTTTAATTGCGACCGTACAAGCGAATTACGAAAATCGCACGAAAACCCGGAAATAAAAACACTTTATGATACTTGGTTAGGTAAACCTCTTTCTGAGAAGGCGCATAGTCTATTACACACACACTACCACGCGCAAAGCCGTTAATTGTTCTATCTGGATAATACAAATCCCCCTTTTTTTCCTTGAAAAGAAGGGGGTGTTTTGTAAATTTGTAAAGAAAAAGCTTGCAGTGTTACAATTTTATTGGTATTATATATATCGTTGAGTGCAATTTGTCCGCTATGTAAAACACAGGAAAAATTTGACAGAAAAAAGTGAAGTTTTTCTGAAAATGTGTTATAATTGTAGCAGATAGTAAAGAAGCCTTTGAAAAAATATTTATAGTATAAGCAGGAGTTTTCTCTTATATGTCGAAATGACTATATAGTCAAGTATGAAATATTTGTGAAGAGCTTGATATACGGTAATATCTTATTCGTAATGCCGCAAGGTATTGCTGATAAGTTATATGCAAAGGGGTAATACCCTTATAAAAACTCAATGTCCTAATTAAAAGGAGGAAGGTAAACATGATCGATATTAAAGATCGCATTTGTGACGTAGTAGCTGACAAAGTGATGAGCGCTGAAGCTGCTGCAGAATTCGTAAAAGATGGTGACAATTTAGGTGTCAGCGGTTTTACCCCGTC
>CAKQHU010000168.1 GCA_934234275.1 uncultured Phascolarctobacterium sp. | reverse complement strand
AGCCTGCTTCAGGCAAGCAGGTCGCCCTCCTGTACGCCGCGGCCGTTCAGGAAAACCTGCGCCGGCATACGTTTTTTAGATTCAGGCTGCACCTCGGTGATTTCCAGTACTCCTTCACCGCAAGCTACAAAGAAGCTGTGCTTGCCGGTTTCGATAACGGTACCGGCAGCAGCAGTGCTGTTTTTGTCAGTCATTTTGCTGCCCCATATTTTCAAGCTCTTGCCGTTCGGCAGCTTGGTAAAGGTGCTGGGTGCAGGATTAAAGCCGCGGATAAGGTTGTGTACTTCCTGCGCCGTTTTGCTCCAGTCGATATGCTCCATGCTGCGGTCAAGAAGTGTTGCATAGGTAGCTTGCGCATCATCCTGCGGTTCTGCCACGGCAGTACCTGCCGCAATCTTGTCGATAACCTGCAGCAGCAGCGCCGCACCCTGCTCACGCAGAGCGTCATGCAGCTCGCCCATCGTGGTATTTTCTTCGATAGGCACTACTACCTTATCCAGCATTGCGCCGGTGTCCATACCGATATCCATCTGCATAATCGTTACGCCCGATTCCTTTTCTCCCTTGATGATGGCATACTGAATCGGCGCCGCACCGCGATACTTCGGCAGCAGGGAAGCGTGTACGTTAATGCAACCGTATTTCGGCATCTCCAGAATTTCCTTGCTCAAAAACTGGCCGAAGGCAGCTACAACAATCAGCTCCGGCTGCAGCTCGTGCAGCAGCTCAACAAACTCGGGAGTTTTTACCTTTTGCGGCTGGTAAACAGTCAGGCCCTGCGCCAGCGCATATTCTTTAACCGGTGTCTGCAGCAGCTTGTTGCCGCGTCCCTTAGGACGATCCGGCTGAGTTACTACCGCAAGAATTTCATGCTTGCCGCTTTCGCACAGCGCCTGCAGGCTGCCTACTGCGAAATCCGGCGTTCCCATAAATACTATACGCATTTGTTTTCCTCCGTATATCTTTCTATCTTTCTTTCGTATCCCGGTCAGGATTTATCTTAAAGCATCCTCGGGATTTTCCTTCTGCTTAGGCGAAATGGTTTTAGCCTTGTCGATGAACAGAATGCCGTCCAGATGGTCCAGCTCATGCTGAATGCAGATAGCCAGCAGACCGCTTGCGGAAAGCAGCATGCGTTGACCGGTTTTGTCGGTGAATTCGCATTCTACATATTCGGAGCGCTCTACCTCGCCTTCGTAATCAGGCACGGAAAGACAGCCTTCGCTGCCCAACACCTTGCCCTCACGTTTTACAATCTCAGGGTTAATCAGCTCGTACAGGCCTTCGCCTACGTCAATAACTACTACGCGCTTGCTTACACCCACCTGCGGTGCTGCCAGGCCTACGCCGTCGGCCGCATACATTGTTTCTGCCATATCACGCAGCAGACGCTGCAATTTTTTATCTATACGCTCTACCGGTTGAGCCACCTCACGCAGCACCGGAGCGCCGGCAATCACTATTTTTAACTTAGCCATTTTTGTTCCTCCTTGTATCTATTCCAATAGTTCATTATAACACATTACTACAGGAAAAAACAAATTCTCTGCGCAGGCTTCCTCATATATTTAAGCAAAGACTGCAAAAGCCTTCTGCATCAGGCGAATTTCCCGTCAGAAGCAGAAGGCTTTTAAGCTTTTTTGTTATTTATTTTTTATAATTGTTTTTATCTGCCATACGGATACCGGTATTTACCAGCTTCTGTGCAGGCTTGCTGCCATCTTTTGCTGCAGCAGCGGCAGCCATCACAGCCTCGTAGCCCATTTTGTACTGATTCTGTACGGCAACGGCAATACTATAGTTCTTGTTCTCCAGGCCAAGCAAAGTCTTTTTGCCAAGGTCAAAACCGGTAACGGCAACATCCTTGCGGCCTGCAGCCATTACAGCCTCAACGGTTGCATTGGTGGAACCGTTGTTGCAGGCGATAATGCCTTTAACATTATGAGTGTTTTTGATTTTTTCGGCAACCAGCTTAACTGCGCCCGCTTCATCACCGTAGTTGATAATGTAATCATGTTCGATTTTCCAGCTTGCAGGAGCAAATTTACCCCAGTTTGCCATAATGCTGTTCAGACGGTCGGCAATTGTAGTGCTGGCCAAAGTGCTGACATGAACCAGAACTGTTGCTTCCTCGGATTCCTTCACACCGTTAGCCTTCATCTGCTCCACCATCTGTTGGCAAACCTCTGCACCTGCCTCCAGGTTGTTGGTAAGGAAAGCTGCATCGTAATCATTGCTGCTCAATGCGGTATCAACCAAAAATACCGGCAGCTTCTGCTCGCGCAGAGTTTTCGCACTTGCCGTCATATTGGAGCTGTCCGCCGGAGCAAGTATTACTGCGTCCGCTTTTTTTCCCGGAAGCTCTTTGACCATATCGCGCTGCAGCTCCCAGTCGCCGTCTTTCATGACGCCGCCTACATAAACGTTAACGTCAGCCTTAGCTGCTCCGTCTTTAATGCCGCGGATAACCTCTTCCCAATAGTTACCCTTCATAACCTTGAGCACAGCATAGACGTTTTTACGTCCTTCTTTAATTTCTGTCACAGGTTCAAAGTCCTGCTTGGTTTTGGCGTTCATAACCTTTTGGGTCATTTCACCTTGAGGCTTGCTGTTATCGCCACAGCCAGCAACACCTACGAGCAGTAAAGCCGAGAATAAAACTGCTAATAATTTTTTCATACCCATACTATCAACCTCCGCTTATTTATATGAGCAACATTTCAAAACTTGCTCATATGTTATCAACAATATTATAACACTTTTACAAGAAAAATCAAGCAATTTGTAATCTTTGTTTGTTTTAACCAAAACTTAATAGCCATATAAGCATTAAAGAGCTCAAAGCTCAGCAAGAATTATATTTATCACAAATCAAGGCTGTTTTTCAGCGTTCAAAGTAAAGCTTATTATTATTTTTGTCCTCTTTCACTTCACAATAGCTTTCGTCAGGTAAAGATAACTTTACAAAAGCCTCTTTCTTCTAATCAAAGTTTGTGCTATAATCTTTTATTAAGCAAGCAAAAACTGACAACAGTACAGCCCGCTTTATGATAATTTAGGGAGGAT
>CAKQHU010000167.1 GCA_934234275.1 uncultured Phascolarctobacterium sp. | reverse complement strand
CGCCAGCTCTCCCCTAGGAGAGCCTTTCTCAGCATATACCGCAAGCGGTAATCAGGCCTTTAACACGGCGAAAAAATCGAAAAAGTCCAGGGCAAGAAAACCGGTTACAAAACCGCAAGCGGTAATCAGGTCTTTAACAGGCTCAGCGTTCTGCACTTGCACAGCAATGGGCTAAATGGTAACAAAACCGCAAGCGGTAATCTGGCCTTTCACAGGTAGCCAATGAAAACGTTGGACCTCACGAAGACGTGTTACAAAACCGCAAGCGGTAATCTAGGCCTTTAACAGCACGTGAGCTGGGCTACAAGTTTGTTGTCCGTAAGGAGTTACAAAACCGCAAGCGGTAATCTAGGCCTTTAACACGGATGGCGTCTAGTTGATTATCTACATCTGCAGTCTTGGCAGTTACAAAACCGCAAGCGGTAATCTAGGCCTTTAACGGTGGCGGCGTTATCACTGCGGCGAAATGTGGTGTAAAAGTTACAAAACCGCAAGCGGTAATCTAGGCCTTTAACTCTTGCCTCCTTCAAAATTCCAATACGGTTATTCAACTGTTACAAAACCGCAAGCGGTAATCTAGGCCTTTAACCCAAAGAAACAATACGAGGAATTCGAGGAGCTTACAACTGTTACAAAACCGCAAGCGGTAATCTAGGCCTTTAACCCTGTGGCTCGCACACGGCTCACAGAGCGGGCTTAAAGCCCTACAATGGAAAATCGAAACGCTGTTTATAGCAAAAACAGCCGATTTGCTCACAACAGCGGTATTTTCCGCCTCTGCAAAAAGCAAAATGCGCTTGGCGCAAGGCTTGCAGACTTTTGGCAAATGATTTGCCTGTTGTGATAAATCTACTATAACATATCGAACAGCTTTTGACAAGTGCTTTTTACGATTTATCCTATTCTATGCGCCTTACAAGGCTTTTGTTAATTATATAAAAACATATTTGCAAACAAAAAGCGAGTTATCGCAAAATTAGCGCAACGTTTGCCAAGGGTGTTTCCTAAAGAATTTTTTGCCGTTTCGTGCCGGATTTTGCATTTCATTGCAGATTTATAAAGTGAAGGGAGAAAAGCGGGCCGGAAACAGCCGTGAGATTGAGCTTAAACCAAAGCTGCCAAGAATAGTATTTAAATGAAAGAAACGTACAAACGTCAAAAACGAAAGGAAGCTGATAACATGATTTCTATTACTGATTACATTAAAATGAAGGGTGAAAAGTTTAGAGAAAAGCTCGCATTAGGTTATACTATGTGCGAATGCGACACCCTGCGCTTTAATGAAGGCAACCTGCCTGATTACAGATATTACATTGTGCAGGATTTGTATGCTATGCGTTATGACCTTGCCTATGCTCATGAGTACAAGAGAATGTATACCAGACTGCTGCAGCGCATGTCTACCGGTTCGGAACTGGAGGTTACCTCCCTTGGCTGCGGCAATATGGTTGATTACTGGTCCTTGAAGCGTGTTCTGCCGGCAAACTGCCGTGTAAGCTATCATGGAGTGGATGTTATTGACTGGGATGATAAATTTGCTGCCTGCAAAGGTGACAAAATTGATTTTGCGCTTCAGTACATTTCCGATTATCTCTATGATTGCGACGAGCTCAAATCCGATGTATATGTTTTCCCCAAGTCCATCAGCGAGATTGATGATGACGAGCTGGAGGCTATCTGCCGGATTATCTCCGAAAAGGGCTTCGCTAAGGACGAGGTACACTTCCTGTTCTCTATGCGTGCTAACCAATATTCACTCGATCGCGATAGGGCCAAGACCGATAAGATTTGTGCTGCAATCAGGGATGCCGGCATGATGCCTGACGGTAAAAGCGGAAGTCTGTATAAAGGCCTGGATAAGATGATTTATAACTGCGATAGCGATTTTAATATTGATGGGCTGCAAAGTACCTATGATATGCTTAACAAATTGCCCTACATGTGCGACAATTATCTTAACGGCTGCCGTTCCTGCGAACTGTGCGCAGAAAACCGCAATCAGCCGATGCTGAAGACTAAATACATTAGATACCAAATCTTTACGTTCAGAAAGGTGGCCTAACGCCGATGATTATAAGTGCAAGCAGAAGAACCGATATACCGACATATTATTCCGACTGGTTTATGCAGCGCATCAAGGAAGGCTATGTGTTGGCGCGCAATCCGATGAACGCGCATCAGGTGAGCCGCATCAGCCTTAATCCGGAGGTGGTGGACGGCATTGTCTTCTGGTCGAAGAATCCACTGCCGATGCTGGATAAGCTGCCGCTGCTCAAGGATTACATGTATTACTTTCAGTTTACGCTCAACGGCTATGAGCAGGACGTGGAGGCAGGCGTGCCTCCGAAGGATAAGTTCATCGTGCCCGGCTTTCAGCGTCTGAGCGACATGCTGGGGCCGGAGCGCGTTATCTGGCGCTATGATCCGATTTTGCTCAACAATAAATATACCTTTAATTATCATGTGCAGCGCTTTGCGGAGCTGGCCAAGCAGCTGGCGCCGTATACGAAGCAGTGCACCATCAGCTTTTTGGATATGTACGCCAAAACCGAACGCAATATGCAAGGCTTGGCAGTGCAGCCGTGGAGCCTGGAGCAGATGGATTCTATGGCGAAGGCGTTGGCGGAAATCGCGCACAGCTACGGCCTGGAGCTGGCAACCTGCGCCGAAGGCATCGAGCTGGAGAAGTATGGCATTAAGCATGCGCACTGCATCGACGGCGGGCTGTTTGAAAAGCTGCTCGGCTGCCCGATGAAGGTGGGCAAGGACAAGAACCAGCGCCATGAATGCGGCTGCGTGGAAAGTGTCGACATCGGCGCCTATAATACATGCCGCAACGGCTGCCGCTACTGCTATGCCAATTTCAATAATGCTATGGTGCAGAAAAACAGGCAGCAGTATCATCCCGGTTCGGCGTTGCTTTTGGGTGAAGTGGGCGAGGAGGACAGAATTACCGAGCGTAAAATGCATTCCTGCCTGGAAAGGCAGCAGGGCCTGTTCGCCTAACCCAGCCTTTCTCCCGGAAAACTGTAATATGCGTTACAATTTTAAGTGAATTTAAAAAATTATGAGAAATTTTTCACAAAAAGCAGGA
>CAKQHU010000166.1 GCA_934234275.1 uncultured Phascolarctobacterium sp. | reverse complement strand
CTTGCGGGCACAGGGCGAATAGCATCAGTCAATACAGCAGTCTGCTCCAAAACAGCCATAGCAATACTCCTTTCGTTGTCAAAACAAAGTATTTATCCCTTATTAACCAAGATATTGCAGAATTTCCTTAGCATGCGGCAAAATAATATCCGGTTTGATAGAACCGTTTTCTACATCTTCCATGGTTGCCTCACCTGTCAGCACCATCACAGAAAGAATATCGTTGTTCAGGCCAAAGGCGATATCTGTTGCCAGACGGTCGCCCACCATAGCAATTTCCTCTTTTTGATAACCGGTTTTGTCCAAAACCACATCCACCATATACTTATAAGGCTTGCCGAAAATCAGCTGCGGCTTTTTGCCGGTAGCAATTTTAATCAGCTCCAGCATTGCACCGGTATCAGGAATGAATTCGCCGCCTTCAATGGGGCAGCGTACATCAGGATGCGTAGCAACATAAGGCACCCCCTTATCAATCAGGCGGCAGGCGGTAGTAAGACGGTCGTATGTCAGTGTCTGGTCAAAGCCGATAACTACATAATCAGCGCCCGCCTCCAGCGTATTCGTCAGCGTAAAGCCTGCTTCCTCAATTGTTGCCAACAGCTGCGGCGTTCCCAACACAAACAGCTTCGCACCGGGTTTGTTCTTCTGCATCCAGTTGGTCAGTGCGTCTGACGAAATCAGGATGTTCTCACGCGTAACCGGCACGCCAAGTCCGTTCATCTTCTGCACATAATGCTCGTGGCTACGGGAAGAATTATTCGTCAGCAAATAATATGCCTTGCCTGCAGCCTTCAATTTATCAAAAAAGCCTTCCATACCCGGAATCAGTTCGTTACCCAGGTTGATGGTTCCGTCCATATCAAAAAGAAAACACTTAATTTTCGCTAAGCGAGCGTAATCATAAGTCATGCCTTATCCTCCATACTTAAATATAACAATATTATAAAGCATTTGCTTTATTTGTGCTACAATAGACTAGGAAGAAAATTTGAAGTTCAAAAGGAGATTAACCATGAAATATACAACCATTATTTTCGATCTTGACGGTACCTTACTCAACACATTGGCAGATTTAGCTGCCGCTACCAACTATGCTTTAGCAGAGCACAAGTTGCCTCAACGCACCACGGATGAGGTGCGCCTTTTTGTCGGCAACGGCATCCGCAAGCTGATTGAGCGCGCAGTACCGGCTGACACCCCGGCAGAGCTACAGGAGGAGGTCTTTGCCAGCTTCAACAGATACTACAAGCAGCACTGTGCCGACAGCACCCACCCCTATGACGGCGTACCGCAGCTTTTGCAGCAGCTGCGCACTGCAGGCTGCCGCACCGCCATTGTTTCCAACAAAGCGGATTACGGCGTACAAGCGCTGGCTAAGCAATACTTTGACGGACAGCTCGACGCTGCCTACGGCGAGCGCGCCGGCATCGCCAAAAAGCCTGCGCCGGATATGCTGCTGGCAATCATGCAGCAATTAAAGGCTGAGCCTGCAAGCACTATCTATATCGGTGATTCGGATACCGACATAGCCACCGCAAGCAATGCAGGCGTAGACTGCATCGGCGCCTGTTGGGGCTTCAGGGGCCGCGTCTTTTTGGAAGCACACGGTGCCAAGCTGCTGGCTGAAAACGTTGGCGATATCTGGGAGCTTATAAAGTAAAAGAGGCTGCCTCACGGCAGCCTCTTATTTTATAACTATTTTAAGCTAAGCAATCATCCATAAATTTAATCAAGCCTGCTTCTACTTCGTCACGCAAGCACAGCTCATTGTGAATTTCATGACGGAAGCCAGGATACGGCTTTACAGAAACCTTATGTCCTGTTTTTGCCAGCAGATTGGCTACATGATACAAGCCCTCGCCGTAATTACCGCAGGGATCCTGGTCACCGGCAATCAGATAGCTGGGAATATTTTGCGGCACCTTGGCAGCCCACTCATCATTTTCAATATAATGATACAGCTGCACGAAATCATAGCACAGCTCCAGCGTAGTATCGAAGGTATTGAACATATCGCCTGCATGGTCCTCAACAATGCGCGGATCCGTTGCAATCCAGTCTGCCGGACCGTTGGGATTTTCCACTCTATCCGTCATACCGCAAAAAACACGCTCAAACCAGACGCCGCATGGCTGATACGGATCTGCCTCATAAGCAGCCTTAAATTCCGCATTAACATAGGCATCCTCACAGCCCTGCCACTGCGAGCAGACACCGCACAGCATCATTCCTTTGATATCCTCACCGTAGATTGACGCATAAGCACGCGCCAGCATAGAACCCCAGCTATGGCCGAAAACGAAATACGGCAGCTCAGGATATGCCTCTTTAGCAATATCATGCAAAGCCTTTTCATCCTTCAGGTAAGTCATATAGCCACCGGAATGCGGGTCACCCAAGGTGCCTCCGTCATAGCCGGTTTTACCATGCCCGAGATGGTCATCAGCAAACACTACAAAGCCTGCTTCGTTGAACTTGCTGATCATGTGCAGATAGCGGCGTGAATGCTCACCATAGCCGTGAATCAGCTGTACAATAGCTTTCGGTTTGCCTAAAGGACTGTAGGACCAGGCCTTGATGGTATCTCTGCCGTTGGCAGAAGGGAAGGAAATTTCTCTGATGGACATAATGCGGACCTCCTCGCCTGTAATTATTTATAATATTAAGATAATGATAACACCTGCATTTCCTGCTGTAAAGCAATAATAGCGCTCTAAAGAATGTTTTACGTATTTTTTACACTAAATCCATCTCTGCATATCCCTCATAATTTCTGACCAAGGCAATCGAGTAGGAGACTGCTCATTATTTGAGCAGTCGTCCTCTCACACCACCGTGCGTACCGTTCGGTACACGGCGGTTCAAATACCATAATGCTTGATTTGCATTGTCTCTTTCTCTGTTATCCCGAGTTCCAACACTCGGCACTCCTGCATACCATTCGCGTTCCACGCTATCTATTTGCAGGCAGCCCTTTCGGTATTCTGCTTTCATTGTGTTGGACTCCTTTCTCCAGTTAATCAAGACTGGTATTTGTTCAGTCCTTCCCGTAAAAAAAAACGGTACTATGACCTCTGCTGACTTCTCACAGCAAGCT
>CAKQHU010000165.1 GCA_934234275.1 uncultured Phascolarctobacterium sp. | reverse complement strand
TTCGATTAGATAAGCAAATCAAGGTTATTTCATTGTATCACCCTAGCTGTTGGAGTATTAGCGATGAAAAATATCTTTAGATGCTGCAAAAAGCTCTTGCAGGTAATGTGGTAAGTGATAGTGAAACTCTCTCCGTTATAGAAAATGCAATTGAACGTGATAATAAAAACCTTTCTGCTGATAAAGATATAATTGAAAGCGAAAATATCGAACTTCTTGCTACGAAAAATGCAATTGAAAAAGAAGATTTGGCTAGAAGTAGTTATATGAAGATGTATGGTGCTGGTACTACATTGCAATTTAACCAAAAAGTAAATGTTTATTATGATACGTTAGCACACAGCCCGCAAAATTATCCATATATAGGTTTATATACGGATAAGGCAGTAAGAGCTATAGGTAAGGTGAAGGCTGTTATTGTAACTGAATTTGCAGATAATGTATTACAGTATCGTGCTGAACAGGGTGAAATAACAGATGAACGTAAGCAGACGATACTTGAAGCCATAGAGGATGGTAAAAAGTATGGTTACAATTTGCTTAGATGTCCGCATAAATATTTTTTTGTTGAGCAATTTTTCCAGACGGAATATAAAAAGACTTCGCATGGTGGAGCACGGTTTGTTAAAGTGTTTGATTTAAACAAATTGCTGGGAGTTGAGGAGTTGCCGTCAACAGAAGAAATAGCAAAGATACTTGCTGAAAAAACATGGGAGTGAGAATAATTGCTTTATTTCTCCTCTTGACAATCCCACCTCTTCCTTGCTAAGATATAGAGTATAACAAAATATCTACAGGCAAGGAACGAGAGGCTTATCTCCGTAAAGCCACTAAAGAGAAGCAGCGGTTGGTGCAAGCTGTGTGGCGGTGAGGTGAGTGTAGCTCGGGAGCTGTTTTGCTGAACATTGCAGTAGGCAAAAACGTGCGCACACGTTACGTGCATTGAGTGCCTTGTGCAAAAAGCATGAGGAAGATAGGTGGTACCACGATTATTCGCCCTGTCCGTAAAGGACAGGGCTTGTTTATTTTAAGGAGGAATTTTTTTATGTGTGAAGAGCATAATATCCCTAAGGTTTATGATCCTGCTTCCGTAGAGAAGAAATGGTATAAATTCTGGGAAGAGCATCGTTATTTTCATGCCGAAGTAGAAGAAGGCAAGGACGCTTTCAGTATTGTTATCCCCCCACCGAACATCACCGGTCAGCTGCATATGGGCCATGCGCTGGATAACACCCTGCAGGATATCCTGATCCGCTGGCACCGCATGATGGGCCACAATACCCTGTGGATGCCCGGCTATGACCATGCAGGCCTGGCAACCCAAATTAAAGTTGAAGAGGTTATCAAAAAAGAAGAAGGCAAGACTCGTTATGACCTGGGCCGCGAAGAGTTCCTGAAACGTGTTTGGGAGTGGAAGGAGCAATACGGCGACCGCATTATCAACCAGCTGAAGCATCTGGGCGTTTCCTGCGACTGGGAGCGTAAGCGCTTCACTATGGATGAGGGCTGCTCCAAGGCTGTACGCGAGGTTTTCTGCACTCTGTTTGAAAAGGGCCTGATTTACAAAGGCACCCGTATCACCAACTGGTGCGTAAACTGTAACACCGCACTGAGCGATATTGAGGTTGAGCATAAGGACGACCCGGGCCATCTTTGGTACATCAATTACCCGGTAGTTGAAGAAGAAGGCCGCAGCCTGATGATTGCAACCACCCGTCCGGAAACTCTGCCCGGCGATACTGCTGTAGCAGTTAACCCGGAGGACCCGCGTTATGGAGATTTGGTTGGCAAAACTCTGCGTCTGCCGACTACCGACAGAATTATTCCTATTATCGCCGACAGCTATGTTGATACCAAGTTTGGTACCGGCGCTGTAAAAATTACTCCGTCCCATGATCCTAACGACTATGAGATGGGTATTCGCCACAACCTGCCGAGCATCGTTGTTATCGGCATGGACGGCATTATGACTAAAGAAGCAGGCAAATACGAAGGCATGACTCGTGAGGAATGCCGTAAGGCTATCGTTGCCGACCTGAAGGCTGACGGTTATCTGGTTAAGGTTGAAGAGCATTCCCATGCTGTTGGTCACTGCCAACGCTGCGGCCATGCTGTTGAATCTCAGGTTTCCACCCAATGGTTCGTTAAGATGGAGCCTTTGGTTAAGGCTGCTGTTGATTGCGTTGAAGACGGCCGTACTCAATTTGTACCGGAACGCTTCACCAAAACCTATACCGGCTGGATGGATAACATCCGTGACTGGTGTATCTCCCGTCAGATCTGGTGGGGCCATCGCATTCCTGTATGGTACTGCGATGATTGCGGCGAAATGAGCGCCAGCCGTACCGATTTGACTGTCTGCCCGAAATGCGGCAGCGCACATATCCATCAGGACGAGGATGCACTGGACACCTGGTTCAGCTCCGCTCTGTGGCCGTTCTCTACCATGGGTTGGCCGGACAAGACTCCGCTGCTGAAGCAATTCTATCCGACAAGCGTACTCGTAACCGGTTACGATATCATCTTCTTCTGGGTTGCACGTATGCTGATTATGGGTATGGAATTCATGCATGAGATTCCGTTCGACAAGGTATTCATCCATGGTCTGGTACGCGACAGCCAGGGCCGCAAGATGTCCAAATCTCTGGGCAACGGCATCGACCCGCTGGAGGTTATTGACCAATACGGCGCTGATACCCTGCGCTTTATGCTGATTACCGGCAACACCCCGGGTAACGATATGCGTTTCTACTGGGAGCGCGTTGAGGCAACCCGTAACTTTGCCAACAAGATCTGGAACGCTTCCCGTTTCGCTCTGATGAACATGGAAGGCTACGATGCCAACGCTAAGCTGGCTCCGTATACTTTGGCAGATAAATGGATTCTGTCCCGTCTGCAGCACACCGCCAAGAGCGTTACCGAAATGCTGGAGAAGTTCGAGCTGGGTGAAGCAGGCCGCATGATTTACGACTTCATCTGGGGCGAGGTTTGCGACTGGTATATCGAGCTTGCAAAACCGCGTCTTTATAATAAAGAAAACGCCGAAGAGCGTGCAACCGCACAGCATGTTCTGGCAACCGTACTGACCAGCGCTATGCAGCTGCTGCATCCGTACATGCC
>CAKQHU010000164.1 GCA_934234275.1 uncultured Phascolarctobacterium sp. | reverse complement strand
TTAATAGCCAGCGCACGCGGCAGACCGGCACGCACGCCTGCGTCAGCCAGTGCATCGATAATCACAAAGCAATAGCCAGGTCCGCAGCCGGAAATAGCGGTAATCGCCTGCAATGCTTTTTCATCAACAAATTCTATTTCACCGCAGCTACTGAAAATTGCTGCCGCAGTCTGTTTCATCGGCTCGGTTACCGCCTCATCGCAGCAGATGGCAGTCATGCCTGCGCCTGCTGCCAGCGGCGTATTCGGCATCGTGCGGACTACCGGGAACCCCGGAGCATAGGCATGCAGCTGTTCCAGCGTAACGCTGCCCATGATAGAAAGCACCCAGGCATCCTTTTTCATCGCAGCCATCAGCTCAGGCACCAGTGCCACCGGTGCTACCTGAGGCTTAACGGCAAAGATTACCAGATCAGCATCCTTTACCGCCTCTTTATTATCCGTAGTAACATTTACGCCATAGGCTTCATGTAGAGTGCGCGCATGTGCCTCAGTCGGCTCGCCTACGGTAATCATCTCCGGCGCAATCAGGCCGCCGCCGATAATTCCCTTGATAATAGCCTTGGCCATAGCGCCGCCGCCGATAAATGCAATTTTCTTTACTGCTATTTGTCCCATGGATTATTTCCCCTCTCGTCAAGCTCGTGCTCTTCGCCCGCATCTATATCTACGTTTTTCGGGGCACAGATAACAATATTACGTCCCAGCTTTTTCATGCTGCCGCCGATAGCATAAACAGTACCGCTGATAAAGTCGGTCATGCGCTTGGCAACAACATTATCTGTCTTATCATAATTAACAACTACAGCCTGATTATCACGCAGATAATCGGCAATCTTAGGAGAATCGTTGAAATCTACAGGCTCCAGCAGCACAACCGTCATCAGCTTGTCGGCAATAGGCAGGTTAATGGTTTTGCTGCCCATTTTTTCATTTTTAACCGGCTCAGGCTTTGCTGCCGAACCTTTGAAGTTCAAAATGGATTTGCGTTCACGCTTAGGCTCCTCTGCCGGTGCTGCAGCAGCAGGCTCCTTACTGCCGAAGAAGCGCTTCTTGGGCTTAGCGGGCTCCTGCTCGGTCTTAGCAGGCTTCTGCTCAACTTCTTCCTCGATGATTTCTTCCTCGTCATAAAGACTTAATGCATTCATGATTTTATCAATAATATTCATCACGTCACCAACCTTATCTATGTCTTAAAATTTCAGGCTATAATCACGCTGGCCGAACAAGGCTGTGCCTACACGCACAATGTTGGCGCCTTCTTCTATCGCAACTGTATAATCATTGCTCATACCCATAGACAGAATATCTGCCTGCGGATACTGCTGCTTTAAACGGGCGAACGCACGGTAGCCTGCCGCAAATACAGGTCTTGTCTGCTCGATATCTTCGCATTTCTGGGCAATAACCATCAGCCCGCGCAGACGCACATGCTTATATTCGGGCAGCTTCGGCAACAGCGCCAGATAATCCTCTTTATCCAAGCCGGACTTCTGCTCCTCATGGGCAATATTCAGCTGCAAAAGAATATCCTGCACCTTACCGATGCGTTCCGCCTCCTTATCAACCGCAGCCAGCAAATGCTCACTGTCAACCGATTCGATAAGATCAAACAAGGCAACAGCCTGGCGCGCCTTATTCGTCTGCAGATGGCCGATAAGATGCCAGTAGCCGTGTTTTCCCAAAGCCTCCTGCTTATGCTTGGCCTCCTGCACGCGGTTTTCGCCTACATTGGCAATGCCCAAGGCTTCGATATCCGTAATAATTTCCGGCGGATGGTTCTTCGTCACCGCCACCAGTGTTACCTTATCTCCTGTGAGCAGGTTTTTATTTTTACGCTTGTCCAAAGCAGACGCTATCTGCTCCTGAACCTGCTTTAAATTATCAGCTAACAATGTATTTGCCCCCCAATTCTCAGCAAAATGATTTGTAGCAAAGATTCTGCTTTTTATTATGCTTTAAAAGCTCTTTATCCTTATATTTTAGCATACGTGTAAACCATTGTCACGAATAAAAACAACAAAGAGCTGCCACACAAAAGTGCAGCAGCTCTCAATAAATTTATCTTCGTTATGATAGCTATTAGTATAACAGCTTGTTGGCAATAACCAGACGTTGGATTTGGTTGGTGCCTTCGTAGATTTGCATGATTTTAGCGTCACGCATCATCTTCTCTACGGGGTACTCTTTAGTGTAACCATAGCCGCCCATTACCTGAACAGCGTCGGTGGTTACCTGCATAGCAGTATCAGCAGCATAGCATTTAGCCATAGCAGCCTCTTTGGAGAATTCCATGCCCTGGTCACGCATCCAGCAAGCCTTTTGAACCATGAGGCGAGCGGTTTCAACCTTCATAGCCATGTCAGCCAGCATGCCTTGAACCATTTGGAAGGAAGCAATCGGTTGGCCGAACTGACGGCGCTCTTTAGCATATTTAACAGCGCAGTCCAGAGCAGCCTGAGCGATACCTACGGAAACAGCGCCAACGAACGGACGAGCGCTGTCTAAGGTATTCATAGCAATACGGAAGCCTTCACCTTCGCGGCCTACGCGATAGGATTCGGGGATAACAACGTCTTGCAGAACCAGCTCGGTAGTATTGGAAGGACGGATGCCCATTTTGTTTTCTTTTTTGCCAACAGAGAAGCCCGGGGTGTCTTTCGGAACGATGAAAGCAGTCAAACCACGGATACCGCCGGTTTTACGGGTGTTAGCGAATACCAGGAAGATTTCTGCCAGACCACCGTTGGTGATGAACATTTTGGTACCGTTCAGAGTGTAGGTACCCTCTTCCTTATTATGTACAGCACGGGTAGAAACGCCGCCTGCATCACTGCCTGCACCGGGCTCGGTCAGAGCGAAAGCAGCCAGACCGCCATTGTTCAGGACATCGCAATACATTTTCTTTTGTTCATCGGTGCCTGCCAGCAGAACAGGTACAGTTGCCAGGCTGTTAGCAGCCAGAGAGGTTGCAACACCTGCGCAGCCTTTGCCCAGCTCTTCATAAATGGTAGCAACAGAAATGCTGTCCAAGCCAGGGCCATCTAATTCTTCAGGAACAATAACGTTCAGCAAGCCCATTTCGTTAGCCTTGTCAATCAGGCCGTCACGCATATGGTTTTCTGCATCCAT
>CAKQHU010000163.1 GCA_934234275.1 uncultured Phascolarctobacterium sp. | reverse complement strand
GAGTGCCTTTCACTGTTAGAGATTATACAACATATTCCAAAATAATAAAAATACCTAGTTGGAATAGAAGTTATATGAATTAAGTATATTTCAGAAAGTAATTAAATATATTTCGGAACTAATTTCTACTTGTTTTTTATAGCAGGCAGTTTTATATTATACGACAATTATCGCCGGAATAAAAATACCTATGTAGCATTATTCATATATCCGTCAGGAATATTTTAGGCAAACAAAAAGCCAGTCTGCCAACGACGTACAAGGAGGTAGGCTATAACGTCATCGCTCGCGGACTGGCATATATAATGCTGCTGTTTCAAGCTTAAAGCAAAATATTCTTAAACCACTTGCTATAGTATTCTCTGTCCAACTCTTTGAGATAGTTCAGTACAAAGCTCATCTTTCTTCTTAACCTCTTTTTAATGCTTTCAGGGATGCTTCGCTCAGTTTGAAGCCCTGTACTCTTTTGCTGAAGGCAAAGCCTTTTTCACCACAATGCGGGAATACTTTTGCTGCACCGTTGCGTTGACGGCACAGATGTGCGAATAAACCGATTTCTTTTTCGACTGCCATTTTTGTTTCAGCCATGATTGTTCTCTCCTTTGCTTTGAATAAGTCAATTTGTCAATTTGCTCTGTATAAGGCCCCTGCTTTATACGCATTTAGTATAACAGATATTGCTTAATAAGAAAAATAGCTAATAGGAATTATAGATATGACATTTTATTATTTCTTTTTAGCATTCTTCTGTTCTATAATAGCCTTAATCATTGAATTTCTTGAAATTGCACTAGCAATATGATAAACTAATTATATTATTTCCATATTTAGAATTCATTACTGTTTTTATTTCACATAAGTTTAGTATTAGTTGGAGGTCTACAAAACATGGAATTAGACAATTACAGAAACTTTTTGGCCATTATCGAAGCCGGCAGCTTTACCGGTGCGGCTGATTACGTGCATATCGCCCAGCCGGCCCTCAGCAAGCAGCTACGTGCACTGGAAAACTATTTCGGTACCAAGCTGATAATTACCACCCGCGGCAGCCGTCAGATTCTTCTGACCGAGGCAGGACGCGTCCTCTATCAAAAAGCAAAGTACATGTGCGCTTTGGAGGATCTTGCCAAAAGCGAAATCGAAAACATCATGGGTGGCGTTGTAGGTACACTGCGTTTCAGCATCGCCAACTCCCGCAGTGCTTTATTCATCAAATCCTCTCTCAAGGATTTCTGTGCTCTTTATCCTAATATAAAATGCGAGCTGTTTGAAGCAAGCATCAATGAGCAGACGCAGCAAATGCTTAATGGTATTACCGAGCTGGGTATTTTAAGTGTTCCGGTAGAGCATCAGGATAACTTTGAGGTACTCTTCCGCCGTGATGAAGAGCTGACAGCTGTTTTCCACAAGAACTCCGTTTTCCTGGATGACAGCAAAAAAGTTGTCACCCTTAAGGAATTAGAGGATGTACCTCTGAGCATAAGCTCAGGCTGCTCCGAAATCTTTCTTAAGGCCTGTGCGCAGGCATCCATCGTACCGCGTATCACCTGCACCAGCACAACCCGCAGCACTACATTGGAATGGACACGCGTCAAGGCTGCTGTTTCTATAGTGCCTGTAGAGCCCGGAGAGGACCTTGGTGAAGAGTTTATCACTCGTCCTATATCCGACATCAAGGCTGACGTTTACAAGACCGTAGTAAAGGTTAAGGACAGACCGCTTTCCGTTGTCGCCCAGCATTTCCTTAAATTCTATTCCAAGACACGTAATTCACAGCAAGTATGCAATTTGGATGAGGTTCTGAAGAACTCTTCTTTATAAAGCCAAAAACCGCCTCACGGCGGTTTTTCTGTTTTATAATACTATGCTTCTGCTTTCCTTACGAAGGCAATAAAAAAGCCGCCTTACCCGGCGGTTTTTTTATTGTTGCATTGCCACACCCCTGTAACAAGCTACACACGATAAAATTGGAGGAGAAGGAGAATTTGAAAAATCTTTACGTAACAGAACAGCAAATTGTCCGATTTGCTTCGTTTGTTCTAATGTTTGGGAAATCAATATTTCGACCCACATTTGATAGTTGAAAAAAACCGCCTTTGCAAGCAAAGACGGTTAATGCGCACAATTAAGATAGCTGCCACTCTCACATAAACAGTATCTTGTCTGTTAACATCTTCTCCTGTCGCTCGCAGGTCAAGCATATGCTTGTACGAAGTACTTTGCTGACTCCAGGCTAGCCTGTTACAGCGGCGGGACCGTGTGGATTTTCACCAATTAGCGCTTCATACGAAATATTGATTTGTTGCTTTTAATTATACTAAGTCCGATTAAGAATGTCAAGACTTTAGCGAAAAAGTTCCCGAAAAAATTATTGTAAGAATGTATCTTACTAAACATGCGCTCATTTGTTGATGACAAAAGAATTAGCATCTATTACTCTTTTTAGACTAAACTTCCTTGAAAATTACTTTATTTCAAATCATATTTTTTATTATTTATGCATTTTTTGTGTTATTCATGAGCCATAATAAAAGCAAAAGAGGCTGTACCTGATGAGGCTTCATCAGGTACAGCCTTAAGTTTTGCCGGTCAAAAATCACCACAGGGTGCTTTCTTGCCGGACTTTATTTGTTTTGATTGCGATGCCTCATTGAAGCACGATCAATATCAAAGGCGTTAATCAGCTCGGTAACAGCCTGGCTTGGGGATACCACGCCATTAACAGCTGCTTCCATTACAGCCGGTAAGCGACCTTTAATCATCGGATCTTCAAAGAACAGATTATGTAAATGCTCGTCAATCATGCTGTTAACCCAAGAGATAGTCTGCGATTTACGACGTTTGTCAAAGGAACCGCATTCCTTGGTAACTTTTTCGAACTTGCGCATTACTGCCCAAAGCTCAAGCAAGCCTTCCTTGGTCAAAGCAGAACATCTGTAAGCGTGAGTTTTCCAGCCTTCGGTAGCAGGGCGGATGAATTCAATCATACGCTCGTACTCACCCTGGGTAACGATAGCTTTCGGCAGATTGTCACCATCGGCTTTGTTGACAACGATAGCGTCGGCAACTTCCATGATGCCTTTCTTGATGCCTTGCAGATCATCACCGGCACCGGTCAGTACTACCAGCATAAAGAAGTCAACCAT
>CAKQHU010000162.1 GCA_934234275.1 uncultured Phascolarctobacterium sp. | reverse complement strand
GCAGCAGGCAAGCTGCGTTCTATGAAGGTTTCCACTATCCCGGAATTCTTTGAGTTCTACTATGATACTAAAGGCCGTGCAATCGCTGCGATTGGTCTGGTTATCATTATGTGCGTTATTACTGCTTTGCAGTACATGGCAGGCGGTGCGATTTTGTCCTCGCTGCTGCCGGAGATTTTCTCCTTCCATGGCGGTATGATTATGAGTGCCGTGGTATTTATCGGTATTACGCTGATTGGCGGTCTTTGGTCTAGCGGTCTGGCAAATATCGTCAGCGTTACCTTGATTTATATCGGTATTATCTACTCTGCAATTCAATCTGTATCCAACGTAGGCGGTTGGGATGCAGTACTCAGTAAGCTGCCTAACCCCGAGGTTATGGGCAGTCCGGTAGCAGGTCTGGCTTTTGCTACTATTCTCGGCTGGATTATCGTTATGATTACCCAGACTATTACCGCGCAGGGCCCTGTACAGATTGCCTGCGGTGCAAAAAATGCTAAAGCTGCCCGCAATGGTTATGTGTTGGCTGGCCTGATGATTTTCCCTGTTGGCTTTATTTGCGCTGTATTGGGCGTTGTCTGCAAGGCTATGTATCCGGATATGCCGGTGGCACAGGCTGCACTTGCTATGCCTAAGGTTGTTATGACTCTGGATCCTCTTGCCGGCGGTGTAACTTTGGCTGCTTTGTGGGCTGCGGATGTATCTACTGCCTGCACTATTTTGCTGGGTGCGGCTACGCTCTTCAGCAATGATATTTACAAACGTTTTATTAATCCTACTGTTGCGGAAAATAAATTTGTCATTATCAATCGTCTGTCCGTTTTTGCTGTAGGCCTGATTACTCTGTGGTTTGCCTTCAATGCAGCAGGCATTGTTAAGACGATGATTGCCGGTTTGTCTATGACCTGTGGCCTGACCTGCGTATTCTTCTTTACGATGTTCGCTCCTGGTCTGTGCCGTCGCAGCTCTGCTTTTTGGACTACTCTGGTGAGCCTTCTCGGCATCGCTCTCTGGTTTGTTCCCGGCAGCCCGCTGGCAGGCATCAAACCGCTTTTTGCCAACGAAGTAATTTACTTTGAATGGCCTATCTGCATTATTACCTTCCTGTTGGTAGCAATGCTGGATAAAAATAAAATCAAAGAGGTTGTAGAGGTTCCAGAAGAGGACGAATAAGCTTTACGACTGCTGATATAAAATTTGTTTTGTGAGGGGTGTGACTAACATGCATGAATGTGGTAAAAGCTGCATCAACAGCATTGAAATCGGCCGTGCTGCCTTGCGTATAGCACTTACCTCCAGTCGTGTGGAGGAAACGAAGGTAAAGGAACGCTTGGCGGAGCATGGTATCCGTTCAACAGCTGTTGATTTTGGCGGTGAATTTATTCCTTCTATTGTAAAAATTGTCGAGCGTGCCGTAGTGGCTGCGCAGCGTCAGGGACTGGTAACCGAATCTCATGTAGGTGCGGGTGCTGTAGCGGGTGCGGCGCACGAAGCTTTGGAGCAGGTGAAGGTTAAGGCCTTTGGCTTCAATGTCGGCGGTAAAATCGGTATTGCCCGTGCCGGAGAGCATCTTTGCGTTGCTATTTATATGGGCGTTGGTGTGTTGAACCTCAATGAGCTGTGTGTCAGTCTGGCACATCGTTCGCTGGCCAGTGATGAATAGAGGTGCTTTATGAGTATTTTGGATATTATCGGACCGGTGATGATTGGTCCCTCCAGCTCACATACTGCCGGGGCTGTCCGTCTGGGACTTTTGGCTGCCAGTATTCTTGGCGCTAAGCCGGTAAAGGCGGAAATTTATCTGCATGGTTCCTTTGCCGAAACCTATAAGGGACACGGCACGGATATGGCGCTGCTTGCCGGCCTGATGGGCTGGCTACCGGATGATGAACGCATTCCGCAGGCTGACAGATATGCTGAGAAAAACGGCCTGGAATATTCCTATCATAAAATTGATTTGGGCAATAAGGCTCATCCCAATACTGTGCTTTTTAAGCTGACTGCAGAAAATGGTGCCCGTTGTGATATCGTCGGTTCTTCTGTTGGCGGTGGTCAGGTACAGGTTACGGAAATTGACGGGTTCCCTGTGGAGCTCACGGGACGCTTGCCTGCTATTTTGACAGTGCATATTGATACCAGAGGTGTTATTGCGCTGGTTACCAGTACTTTGGCCAATGCCGGCGTAAATATCGCTACGATGCGCCTGTTCCGCAGCGATAAGGGCGGTATGGCATCTATGGTTATTGAATGTGATGAGGCGGTGCCGCAGGAGATTATCAATCTTATCAGCGCGCTGCAGCAGATAGAATCGGTGCGTTTTATCGCCAGTGTTTTGTAAGGGGTGCAGCATGAAGAAAGAAATGCTGTCTTTGAACAGCTGGATAAAAGAGGCTGTTGCCTGGCAACAGCCGTTAGATGAATTTCTCATAGATTACAATATGCGTGAGCTGGAATGCAGTCAGGAAGATTTATTGGCGAAGATGCAGGAAATGTTGGACGTCATGGAGAAATCAGTAGAGCATGGTTTATCCGGTGTCCGCTCGCACAGCGGCCTGACCGGCGGTGATGCTAAAAAGCTGGCTGCAGCTGCAGGTGCTGAAGGCTTTGTCAATCTTTTGGGCGAGAAGGCCTTAGATGCTGTTATCTATGCTACAGCAGTTGGTGAATGCAACGCGGCTATGGGACGTATAGTTGCTGCTCCTACAGCAGGTGCCAGCGGCGTACTTCCGGGTGTGTTCTTCGCATTGAAAAAGCACTGTGGACTGGATGCTGCAACCTTGCAGCGCGGTATGGTGGTTGCCGGCAGTATTGGTATGGTAATCAACGAGCGCGCTTCTCTGGCAGGTGCTATGGGTGGCTGTCAGGCAGAATGTGGCAGTGCTGCGGCGATGGCAGCAGGTGCTGCTGTTTCTATGCTGGGTGGTACACCGCAGCAGGTAGGTACAGCAGTAGCAGTTGTTTTTAAAAACGTGCTGGGCCTTGTTTGCGATCCTGTGGCAGGTCTGGTAGAGGTACCCTGCATTAAACGTAACGGAGCCTGTGCTTTGCAGGCACTGTTGGCAGCAGAGCTGGCGTTGGCAGGAATCAGCAGCTTTATTAATGCTGATGAAGCAATTGATGCCATGAAGAGCGTGGGGGATGCGCTTCCCTGTGCTTT
>CAKQHU010000161.1 GCA_934234275.1 uncultured Phascolarctobacterium sp. | reverse complement strand
ACAGGCACGCATCACACTACCAATATGATGATGGAGCGCTTGGAGAAGGTTATTACGCCTGATTCTACCGTGTTTGACGTTGGTACCGGCAGTGGCATTCTGGCGATTGCTGCAGCGATGCTGGGCGCCAAGTCTGTTAAGGCTGTGGATATTGACGCTGTGGCAGTGCGCGTGGCGAAGGAGAATGTTGCGGATAACGGCCTGAGCGAGCAGATTGAGGTGCGCGAGGGCGATTTGCTGCATGGCACCGAGGGCAAGGCTGATGTTATTATCGCTAATATTATTGCCGATATCGTTATTATGCTGTTGCAGGATATTCCGCAGAAGCTGAATGACAATGGTGTGCTTTTGGCGAGCGGTATTATTGAGGAGCGCATGCCGGATGTGGAGGCTGCGGCTCAGGCGCAGGGCCTTTATGTTGACGCGGTTGACCATCGCGGCGGCTGGGTTGTTATGCAGATGAAGAAGAAGTAAGGGGAAACCTATATGCATCGTTTTTTTGTACCGCAATTATATAACGAAACAATGACTATTGAGGGCGTGGATGCACGTCATATCAGTAAGGTGCTGCGCATGCAGCCGGGTGCGCAGCTGCAGATTGTGAGTGACGACGGCGTGAGCGCGCTGGCGGAGATTACAGCGATTGACAGCGAGTGCGTGACTGTGCATTGCCTGGAGAAGCTGGCGGAAAGCCATGAGCCGGCGGTGCGCCTGATTTTGGCGCAGGGCCTGGCGAAGGGCGAGAAGATGGAGTTCATCATCCAGAAGGCTGTGGAGATGGGCGCTTACAGCGTGGTGCCTGTTGCTATGGAGCATTCCGTGGTGCGCCTTGACGGTGCGAAGGCTGCCAAGAAGGTGGAGCGCTGGCAGAAGATTGCCGAGTCCGCGGCGAAGCAGAGCAAGCGCGATATTATTCCCGAGGTGCAGCCTGTGCAGACGATGGCACAGATGCTGGCGGCGAATGACTGCGCTACGAAGATTATCGCTTACGAGTGCGAGGATAAAAAGAGCCTGAAGGCGGCGCTGAAGGAGGCGCAGGCTAAAGGAGCACTGACTGATTTGCTGCTGATTATCGGTCCTGAGGGCGGCATCAGCGAAGCGGAGCTGGAAACGGCACGTACCGCAGGCGCTGTGCCTGTATCGCTGGGCAGACGCATTCTGCGTGCGGAAACGGCAGGACTTGTCGCTATTTCAGCGATTTTTTATGAAACCGGAGATTTAGGAGATTAAACATAGATGAGAAAAATTGCATTTTATACGCTGGGCTGTAAGGTTAACCAAGCCGATACTGCCAGCATGGAGGGGATTTTCCGTGCGTCGGGCTATGAGGTTGTGCCTTTCGGTGAACCGGCAGACGTTTATTTAGTTAATACCTGCGTTGTTACCAATACCGGTCAGCGCAAATCGCGTCAGATTATCAACCGCGCTGTGCGTCACAATCCGCTGTCCTTGGTGGTTGTCACCGGCTGCTATCCGCAGACTGCGCCGGAGGAGGTGCGTGCTATCGAAGGTGTTGATGTAATCATCGGCAATCAGGAGCGCGGCCGCATTGTGGAGCTGGTCGAAGAAGCGCTGGAGCACAAGCGCACGGAGATTCTGGACAATGTGCAGCAGATGACTGTGGATACTAAGTTCGAAGAGCTGGGAGTTGGCACGGAAACCGATAAAACCCGCGCCTTCCTCAAAATTCAGGAGGGCTGCAACCAATATTGCACCTACTGCATTATTCCATTTGCCCGCGGTCCGCTGCGCAGCCGCAGCCTGGAAAGCATCCGTGAGGAGGTTGGCAAGCTGGTTGCCGCAGGCTACAAAGAAGTTGTGCTCATCGGCATTCACCTTGGCTGCTATGGCAAGGAGCTGGCGAAGGAAGGCAAGCACGTTACTTTGTATGATGCGGTAAAGGCAGCGCTGAGCGTTGAAGGCGTGCAGCGTGTGCGCCTCGGTTCTTTGGAATCCGTGGAGGTGGAACCGCGCCTGCTGCAGCTGATGGCAGAGGAACCGCGCCTGCAGCGTCACCTGCATTTGCCGCTGCAAAGCGGCTGTGACAAGATTTTGCGCGCTATGCATCGTCCTTATGACACAAAGCGCTTTACGGAGCTGGTGAACGAAATCCGTGCACAGGTGCCTGATGTGGCAATTACTACGGATGTTATCGTGGGCTTCCCCGGCGAAACAGAGGAGGACTTTATGACTACGCTGGAATTTGCTAAGCAATGCGGCTTTGCCAAAATGCACATCTTCCCGTATTCCAAACGCAAGGGTACGCCTGCAGCCGAAATGCCAGAGCAGGTGGACGAGGCTGTGAAGAGCGAGCGTGCGGCGCGTTTGGCGAAGGTGGACGAGGAGCTGCATCAGCAAATGCTGCAGAGCACTGTTGGAAAGGTGGAAGAGGTGCTGTTCGAGCAGCCGGTGGACGATGAGCATATGGAGGGCTTGTGCGGACCGTATCTGCGCGTTGTCGTTCCGGGAACGGCGGAGCTTGCCAACACCATTGCCAAGGTAAAAATTACCGGCATCAAAGAGGATTTTTTGCTGGGCGAATTGAATTAATATATTATTATTCTAATAGGAGTGATAATAATGCTGTTATCTCGAGTCGTGAAAAAAGCTTCTTGGTTCATAGTTCTTTCCTTGCTTTTTATTTCTTCGTTCTGTGTTGGCTGTTCAGCAGAAGTACAGAATTCTAATTCTGCTTATGAACTTTATCCGACAGAAAATATGTATAATTTTTTGAAATTAAATACCAGCGATGGCAGAATTACTCAGGTACAATATAGCATCAATAAAGACGAAGCCAGATTTGAATGCTCTTTAAATTCTTTACCACTGGTTGATGCATCACAGGCACAAAATGGCAGGTTTAAATTGTATCCTACGCAAAATATATATACGTTTTTGCTTTTGGATACGATAAATGGAAGAACTTGGCAGGTTCAGTGGTCTCTTGATAATAAAGCTGTTAGAGGAATTGTTGGAGAAATAAAATAAAATTTAGCAGGATTTTGTTTTAAAAAGTAGAATATAACTAGATACGATAAATGAGAGGAGGGACATGAAATGGCTGAGGATTGTATTTTTTGCAAAATCATTAAGGGCGATATCCCTTCTACCAAAGTGTACGAAGATGATAAAATGATTGCTATCAATGACGTTGCTCC
>CAKQHU010000160.1 GCA_934234275.1 uncultured Phascolarctobacterium sp. | reverse complement strand
AACCGCAGCTCCGGTGACAGACATCGTCTGATTGATAACGTTATTATGATTGGCAGTGCTGCCTGGCTTGGCCTGCAGGGCTTGTGGGTATTCCCGCTGCTGACCGGTGCTGCCTATATTCTGGAAAGCCAAATTCAGGCAGGTTATTTCCGTAGCCTTTATCTGGCAGGTATTTCTCTTGCTTGCCTTGTTTTTGCAAAGTATGATACTATTGCCAATGAGCTGTCCATGAGCAATATTATTATTATGGCTTTGGCCTTCATCCTGTTCCTGCCGGAAATCCGCGTGGCAGATTATGTGAAGTCCAAGGGTGATAAAAACGGCAAGCGTCTGCTGCCGAAGCGTCTGCAGACTATGCAGGGTTATTTCTGCATGATGCTGTTCAGTCTGACATTTTTGCATGGCAATGCTATCGTACCGTCTTTGATGCCGGCTGTAGGTGCTGCGGCAGGCTGCGGTATCTATCTGTTTGTTGCGCTGCTGAAGCATGAAGTATTTTAAAGCTATTTTGGAGGTAAATATCAATGAGTGAAAACAGAAAAATTAAATTTACGACTAATAAAGGTGTTTTCGTTGCCGAAATGTTTGAGGACAAGGCTCCGCTGACTACCAAAAACTTTATCGAGCTGGTAGAAAAAGGCTTTTATGACGGTATTATTTTTCACCGTGTAATCGACGGCTTTATGATTCAGGGCGGTGACCCGACTGGTACCGGTATGGGCGGCCCCGGCTACAAGATTAAAGACGAGTTCGGTGAAGGGCTGAAGCATGATGACGAGGGCATTCTGTCCATGGCTAATGCCGGCCCGAACACCGGCGGCAGCCAATTCTTCATCACTCTGGCACCGACTCCCTGGCTGAACGGCCACCATGCAATTTTCGGCAAAGTTGTTGAAGGCATGGATGTTGTACGTCTGATCGGCGTAGTACCGACTGATTTCCGTGACCGTCCGCGTGAAGCTGTGACTATGGAAAAGGTAGAGGTTGTAAAATAAATGGCGGCGTTTGTATATATGCTGCGCTGCAAGGACGGCAGCTTATATACAGGCTGGACCAACGATTTAGAGCACCGTCTGGCGATGCATAACAGCGGACGCGGTGCCAAATATACGCGGGGACGCGGCCCTTTGGAGCTGGTCTACAGCGAGGAGCTGCCGGATAAGGAAGCGGCTTTGCGACGCGAATGTGCCATAAAAAAGCTGCGGCGGGAGCAGAAGCTCGCTTTGCTGCAAAGCTGGCAAGCTCGTATCACGGAATAAAATTATAAAGATTCAGACAAATATTTGCTTTTCCTGTACAGATAGGCTATAATAAGCTAAGTGAGTTTTAGTGGCTCAAATAGGAATTAGGGAGGCCTACAGATGACAGGCAAAGTTAAATGGTTTAATGCAGAAAAAGGCTATGGTTTTATCCAAAGAGAAGGCGGCAAGGATTTGTTCGTTCACTTCTCCGGTATTAAAAGCGAAGGCTTTAAAACCTTGGAAGAAGGCTGGAACGTAGAATTTGACGTTATCCAGGGAGACCGTGGCGAACAGGCAACTAACGTTGTACATGTTGAATAATAAATGCAAATAAAAAGCTGATGTTAAGGCAGGTAACTGCCGAAGCATCAGCTTTTTTTGCTGTTTGCGGGATGATGAGAGTTCAGTTGGTGACAAAGGAGGATATCACTGAGGCCTTGGTGACAATACCGCAAAACAGTTTGTTTTCGTCAATTACGGGCAGAGGGAAGGGCGTGCTTGCTGAAAGCGGCATAATATCTGCCACGGGTGTATCAAGATTATCTATCACAGGCACATTACGTAAAATGCTTTTATCAAAGGTTGTGTAGCCGGAAAGCACCTGCATAGCGCTATCCAATGTGATAATACCGATAAAGTGCAGATGCTCGTCAACTACGTAGGCACTGGATACGCCGCTGTTTTTCATATTGCGCAGCGCAACGGCGGCACCGTCGATATTGCGCACGATACATGTCTGCGTACTCATTACGTTACGTACAGTAAAGATTTTACTGGAATCGGCATTGTTGATAAAGCTACGCACATAGTCGTCTGCCGGGTTGGTAATCATTTCCTCCGGCGTACCGATTTGCACCATGCGGCCGTCGCGCAAAATGCCGACGTGTGTTCCCAAGCGAAAGGCTTCGTTGATATCGTGGGTGATAAACACGATTGTCTTACCGGTCTTTTCCTGAATACGCAGCAGCTCAAACTGTAAATCGTTACGCACTAAGGGGTCGAGCGCGGAAAAGGCTTCGTCCATCAGCAGAATATCGGGATCGTTGGCAAGTGCGCGGGCAATGCCGACACGTTGCTTCATGCCGCCGGAAAGCGCGCTGATGCGCGTTTTTTCCCAGCCTTGCAGGCCAACCATTTCCAGCATCTGCATAGCCTTTTCTGTTCGCTCCTTCAGCGGTACGCCGCGTATTTCCAGACCGTAGTAGGTGTTCTCCAAAACATTACGGTTGCTGATAAGTCCGAAGTTCTGGAACACCATTGCTACCTTAGTTCGGCGCAGCTCCTGCAGCTGCTTATTGCTGAAGTCGGTAATGTTATCGCCTTCAAGATAAACTGTGCCTGAGGTTGGCGGGTTAAGCATATTCAGGCAACGGATAAGCGTGGATTTGCCGCTGCCGGAAAGACCGATGAGAACAAATACTTCTCCTTTATTGACGGTAAAGTTTATATCAATCAGACCAGCGGTAATGCCGGTCGCTTCCTGCACCTCGGTGCGGGAAGCACCTTGCTCCAGCATGGTCATGGCCTTTTTTTCATTTTGTGAATACTCTAGAGGAATAAACAGCTTGTACAGGTTTTTTACTTGCAATACGGGTACAGTCATTTATTTTCCCTCCTTTTTCTTGTCTGCCAGGCTTTGCGTCAGGCGGTCAATGATAATCGCAATTATAACGATAGAAATACCGGCGATAAGTCCGCGGCCGGATTCGGTACGGTTAATGGCAATCAGCACCTCCATGCCAAGGCCGTTGGCACCAATCATCGCACAGGTAACAACCATTGCTACAGCCATCATCATCGTCTGGTTGATGCCTGTCATAATCGTGGGCATGGCCTGCGGAATTTGCACCTTGAACAGAGTTTGCCAACGCGAAGCACCGAAGGCAGCGGAGGCTTCGACAACGTTGGGGTCAACCTGCTGAATACCGTGGCTGGTTAAGCGGATTACAGGCACGACGGCATAAACTACCGTAGCAAGAACTGCAGG
>CAKQHU010000159.1 GCA_934234275.1 uncultured Phascolarctobacterium sp. | reverse complement strand
TTAATAATGAGCAATGAATTAACCGGACGTAATGTAGGAAAAACCTGTCGCGTACACTATAAAGGTACCTTTAATGACGGCAAGCAATTTGACTCTTCCTATGACCGTGGCGAGCCGCTGGAATTTGTTTGCGGCGCAGGCCAGATGATTAAAGGCTTTGATGCAGCTGTTGCAGATTTGGAGGTTGGCGCTGAGGTTGACATCCATCTGCTGCCGGCAGAAGCATACGGCGAGGCTGATCCGAAGGCTATCTTCACTATGCCGATTGCCCAGCTGCCGGGCTCCGAGAACCTGAGCGTTGGCCAGAGAGTTTACCTGCAGAACCAATTCGGTCAGCCTGTTCCTGTACTGGTAACCGAAAAGGACGATACCAACATTACTTTTGACGCTAACCATGAAATGGCCGGCAAGGAACTGAACTTCCATATTGAGCTGGTAGAGGTAAAATAAAGTATTGCTGCTGCCATACGGCAAACTGCAATTTGCTTTGGCAATAGATTTTGCAGTGCTGCTATGGTACAATAGCATACATGCATTTTTTGCAACTGATATTTAGGAGTGTGTATTGTGGATTATAGAATTGTGGTGCCCAGCGGTATTGTTTTTGATTTCAATAATATGCTGGGAGCAGGCAGATTGCAGCCGCAGGAGGTAGAGCAGGCATTGCAGCAGCAGGGAGCGGCAGCAGATAAGGCTGTGTGCGAGCTGCGCCGTACCGGCTTTGCTAAGAAGCATTTATCTAAGGACGGCACGCCTGAGCATGTTTATTTTCCACGTATGCCGTATATTGCCGAGGGCAATCCCAATACTGAGCAGTCGATTATCAAGCTGATGCGCTACAGCAAGCATCTGCGCAGTAAGAATGTTGTAATCTTTTTGGGAGTTGGCGGTTCTTATTTGGGTAACAAGGTTTTATTTGATGCCTTTGGCGGTTATCACTGGAATACCAGCGCAACCTTGCGTCAGGGGCAGCCGTTTATTTATTTCTCCGGCAATAATCTTGACCCGGTGGACTGTAATTCGCTGCTGTTCAAGATGCGCCGCTTGGCTATGAACAGTGCTGAGCAGGGCAAGAAGCTTAAAATTATGCTGGTGCCGATTTCCAAATCCGGCACAACGCTGGAAACCATTTCAGCCTTTACGTATTTTTATGACAATCTGTCTAAAAACGCTGATATCGACCTTGATTGTACGGTGGTTACCGATTTGAAGGCACCGATTGAATCTGCGCCGCTGCTGCAGCTGGCGGAAAAATTCGGCTGGGAGCGTTTTGATATTAAGGAAGGCATCGGCGGCCGCTTCAGCATTATGACGGACCCGGGCCTTGTGACGATGGCTGCCTTGGGCGGAGATATCGAAGATTTTTTGCGTGGCGCGCGTGATATGGATATCTATTGCCAGCAGGCAGAGCTTGCGGAGAATCCTGCGTTGCTCAACGCTTTACTGAAATTTATGGCCTATGAGCGCGGACGTGATATAGAAGTGTTCATGCCGTACAGCATGCGCCTGAAATCCTTGAGCGAATGGTATGTGCAGCTGCTGGCGGAATCGTTGGGCAAGCGCTGCAACCGTGAGGGTGAGGTTGTTTATTACGGTAGAACGCCGATTGTTGCTGTCGGTACGACGGATATGCATGCGCAGACGCAGCAGCATCAGGACGGCCGTCTGAACAAGGTGGTACAGTTCCTGGAGGTTGCCAACCCTGAGGAGGAGGCAATTTTGCATAATCCCTTTGCGGATGTACCGTTCTTTGATAAGTACGAGGGCATGGATATGGCGAAGGCTCTTAAAGCGGCGCTGAATGCCAATGAAGCGGCGCTGACGGGTGATAACCGTTACAATGCGCGCTTTACACTGCCAAAGCTGAATGAATATTATCTTGGTCAGCTGATGTACTTTTTGATGCTGACGATTGCCTACGAGGGCGAGCTGGCGGATGTGGATGCATTTGACCAGCCGGGCGTAGAGGTATATAAGAAGTTAATGAAGGCTCAGCTGTAAAATTTAAAATGGCAAAAAAAGCAGACGTTGTGTGCTCAGAAAGCACGCAACGTCTTTTTGCTATGTATTAATTTCACCGCTTGCCGGTAAACAGCAGCTTTGCCGTACCGCATTTTTCAAATGCCTTTGTCAGCAGGATGCTGAGGGCCAGAGAGCCAAGCACCAGCAGCACATAGGACAGTGCTACCTTTTTGACGGTCATAATGATGCCGAAATGGTTGTAGGCGCTGCTGAGCCAGTCCAGGAGCAGCGGATGCACAAAGTAGATGAGCATGGAATAGGCGGAGAGGATGCTGATGGCTTTGTAAAGTAGGCTAGCGAGGGAACCCCTCTCAGTCACCTTGCGGTGACAGCTCCCCCCGAGGGGAGCCTCTGTGTGTGCTGTTGCCTGCGCCTTGCGCTCCAGCCAATCCAGTGCCAGACAGAAGAAGAGCAGCGAGCCTACGGTGTAGCAGAGTCCCTGCGGGCTGAGCTGGTGATAGGTGTTGGCCAGATCAATCAGCGTGTAGCCTTTGACGGTAACTGCCTCGTAGCAGCTTTGCACGTCCCAGGCAACACTGGCCGCAAAAATCATGCATACCATGGCGCTGTATCTGCGCAGGAAGGCGATGAATTTTTGCCAGTAGCAGGCTGCCAAGCCGCCGCTCATAAAAATAAGCAGATAATGCAAGGGAAGATAGTTGAGGCGATAATCAAAGAAATTTTTAGCTATGACGCTCCAACCCGCTGTATTCAAGCCCGGATGCGTTGTCCACCAGTTAAAAGCAAGCTGGAAAATGAATAAAAGCACTAGCATAAATGGTATGCTTTGGTGTATAATTATACGCAGAAGTTGGCGCCAGAGCGGATAACTTGCATAAAACCACAGCAGGATGACCATAAAATACAAATGGTAGCAGCCAAGGCCGAAGAATAATACATAGGCCACATGCAGCGGATTCCAGCTGACGAAGCCCGGTGGCAGAATCAGCCAGAAGTAAAACATGTAAAAAAGAGACCAGCTGAGGTAGGGCAGGCCTGCTCCCCGCAAACGCTTCTTCATAAAGTCGATATAGTTCAGCCGGCTGCCGCTTAATAGGCCTTTATCCGTACAGGCCAGGCCGTAGCCGGAGATAAAGAAAAAGGAGGGGACACTGTAACGGCTTAAAATCTCCAGTAATAAGTAAAGAGTAAAGTTGTTGGGGGCAAGTGCCAGGCTGCCGATATGAATACCGATGACGCCAAGCATACA
>CAKQHU010000158.1 GCA_934234275.1 uncultured Phascolarctobacterium sp. | reverse complement strand
CTTTTGACTTCTCCTTTCACCAGTAAGCCTTCTTTATGTGCCTGACGCGCTATCTTGGCTGTTTCATCATTGCTAAACGCAAGGCAGCTCGGACAAATTGTTACGTCTTGGCCATTCTTCAATATATAGCGATTGCAACTGCCATTCTTCTGCCCACATACCTGACATTGACGCTTCATGCTTTATCCCTCCCGAAGTAATAATGCACATAGCCAACGGCGACACACATTACAATCAATGTACTGAGTAAGCAGATAATGAAATCAATAAGCATAAGATCCATTTTTGCATCTCCTAAAACAATTCCTCTTTTGGCAGCACGAACCAATACTCTCCCAACGGACTAGGTGGATACCACTCCCATTTATAGCCCTGCTCTTTGCAGTACATCACCAAGGCATCAGAATCCAAGCAGTTGATAAAGCGCCCGCTTTCTCTGTACTGCTTTGCTATAGGCTCAAATTTTGCACGCATTTCATCTGCTGTGTAATGCTCAACAGCACGACGGCCGTCGAATATAATGCTCGATGCAAGTTTTTCCGCGTGCCAGAATTCGCCGCGCCGTTTCAGCTTTTTCTCAACTTCTTCATTCCACTCCATGCTTTTGCTCCTTTATGTACTAATTCTCTGCCCGCAGTTCGGGCAGTAGGATGCGTAATAAGGTACGGCTTGCCGGCAATGTGCGCAGCGATACGCTGTGCTGTAATCATCTGCCTTTTCAATATTGATGTAGCCAGGAATTTGGCGTTTGATGGCTTTAGCTATCAGCTTCAGTTGTTTGAGGGTAGCTTTTGCGCTCAGCACTTCTATACGTGATTTTTTATATTTCAGCAGTGTTTTCTGCTTAGAAATAGCGATTTTCCGGATTTCAAACAGACAAATGCGCAGGTTCTGTTCACGTAACGACAGCCCCTTCCACCATTCAATGCGTTTGGGAGTCACATTGTTTTTGTAATAAATCATATGTTTTCATCTCCTTTTTCGGGTTTTGGGAATGCAGCGCCACACCATGGACAATACCAATAATCGGCATTGGTGCGAATCCCACAATCAGGACAGATTGTCAGCTCTTGCCACGGTCTCTGGTAATACTTTTGCTCTACGTGGCTTCTCGACTTGCCTGTAATTCGGCCCTGCGTTTCTATGCCGTGCCTTGCATCACGTTTCTGGCGTACATGACTTCCGCTGCACTCTTTGCATCTTCTGGCCGGTGTGCCGTCCGCCTTAATCACAGCAGGCCGACCACAGTATACGCACAGCCCTTGAGCGCGGCGTTCCTCTTTAAGCTCCTTGCTTGCCATTGTTCTCAGCCTCGTAGATAGCATCTTCAAGCCTATTGCGCAAGCGCAGGTAAATTTCCAAGTTGTCGCGATGGTAGTCCAGCCCGCTGTTATACAGGCCTTGCGGCATCTCTCTCTTTGTGTCTTTCAGCGCCAAAATCATACCGAGGTTCTCGCCAATGCTCTTATCTAAGGCGATACGCAGAGCCATACGCTCCGGCTCGGTGATGATCTGAATGTTAAGCGGTGACGATAATTTTAATTCTCTCATTTTCTCATCTCCAGTTATCCACGATAATCATTATGCCGCAATAAGATAAATTGCAAAATCAATAAGCATAATATCCATAACTACGCCTCCTGCTCAAATTTTGCCAAGCGCTTGGTTCGCGGCCGTCGCCCCTACTGCCGGCTCTGTGGCCTTGATGTTGTAATATTTGCAGGCAATCTCAACCGCCTGCGCCTCATCCACGCAGCCACAGCCGCCAACAGCGTGCTTCTTGGCCTCTGCCTTGATGGCATCAAGCGCACCGGCCAAGGTTTTCTTTTGCTCGAGGATTTTTTCTGAAACCTCCGGGCAAGAAGTTGCCAGCTGCAGCAGCTGCTCAGCAATATACTTAGAGCACGAATCCTTGGCTGCTTCCATTTCTTTATCCAGCTTTTCAATTGCCCGTTTTTGGCCTTCGGTTAATGTCATTTTTAACCCTCCATATCTTTCAGCTTGCGCGCTTTGCGATGCAGAACAAAATTAGATACCTGATGGCGCGCTTTTCTGCGAGCTTCTACAAGCAGATGTCCTCTGTAGCTGATGTGTTTATTGCGCAGCAAGCCATACATGCTACGTGCTACAGCATAATAATCAATCTTTTGCATAACCTTTCCCTTCCTCTTCCTCCCAAATTTCCATAACTGCACCGGCAAAGCGCTGGCAGGTTTTGTTTTCCTCTTCATTCAGCTGACGCTTCTTAACCTGAATGCTGCGTTGGTATAATTGTTTGGCCAGCACATCCAGGCGGGTATCCTTAGCGTTGAGCTTGCCATAATCGTGCGCCGCAACGAGCGCTATGGCCTGCAGCAAGACCTCCATGGTCTCAGCCGCTGCTTCCTTTGTTACTTTGATTTCGCGCGCTGCCGATACCGCAATCGCCTGCGCCGGGGCAATGCCCTGCTTTGCACATTTAAATGCTGCACGACGCTTATTTTTACGGGTTATACTACTCATTGTAGCCTCCCATTTGGCGGATTTCCTCGCCGATGAGCTTATACAGCTTCTTCAGCTCCTCTTTAGTCAGCGTCACACCCTTGCCGGGCTTACCGTTAGGGTTCCAGGTGCGCAGATCATATTTTGTGTATTTTTCATCCCAGATAACCACGTTCAGCTCCTTGGTGTAGCCGGAAGGGTTCTCACTAAGCGCACCGATTCTTCTTTCTAACTTGAAATTAATCTGCATTGATTTCACTCCTTGTGTTTGTTATAATATATGTGATTTCACTTTTTACTTTTGTTTTCACTTTTGTGTGAACAACTCAATTCTTTTTCTCGTATTTTTTACTTCTTAGAGCATTGATACGCCAATATCAATGCTCTTTTTCTTTCGTCCATGCCAGCGGTGCTCATCTACGCACCTCAATAGGAATGAGGACTACATCCCCCGGCTGAAGCGTGCCTTTGATATTGCTGATTTGGCGCGTATAAAAGATAACCTCGTGAATGTCTCTGCGGTCGCCTTCGCTATCCATGACGCCGCCAACAATGTTCCACAGCGTATCGCCTTCGCCGGCAACGGTACGGACCACGTAGCGGTCAACCGGACGGCTGTAATCATACGCCGCCCAAATGCAGCAGGCTGCCAGTAGAATGAACAATACTTTTTTCATCTTTGCTGCCCTCCTTCCCAAGGTTCCACGAAAATACCGATGTCGATTTTAGCGTTTTGAAGTTCTTCTTCCAGCTGG
>CAKQHU010000157.1 GCA_934234275.1 uncultured Phascolarctobacterium sp. | reverse complement strand
CCCCAAAGGTTACATTATGAAGTTATTTTTATTATAGCGTCAAATTTTCTTCCAGTCAAGAAAACTATACGTGAACAGTATGATTTATTTCGCTGCCTCTTTAATAATTTCGTAGGTCCAGCGTGCAGTGTTGTACAGGTCCTCTTCCTTCAGATATTCCGCGGTAGTATGCACGTTGCTCATGCCGGTTGCCAACAGGCCGCAGGGCAGGCCGTAGCCGCAAAGATAGTTGCCGTCGCTGCAGCCGCCGGTTGTTTTCAGCTCTACCGGGAAGCCCAGTGTTTCCGCAGCGCGTGCTGCCAGCTTAATGCATTCGTGGTCCTTGTTCAGCTCCACAGCAGGACAGCCTTCCACTACATCAAATTCAACCTGACCGCCGCCGGCTTCAACAGCCTCTTTAATCAGAGCGATGGTGGAATCCTTCAGCGCTTCCAGACGCGGTACGTTCAGAGAGCGCATATCAATGACGAATTTAGCCTCCGGGCAAACGATGTTGGTGCCAACGCCTGCGTTGAACATGCCGATGTTAAAGGTAGTTTCGCTGTCCAGACGGCCGTAAGCAGGCAGCTTGGACAGAGCGTCTGCTGCCAGCATAATCGCATTGACGCCTTCTTCCGGAGCAATGCCTGCATGGGCGGCCTTGCCCTTGACGGTTACATAAATATCGTACAGCTTCGGTGCAGCGTAGGTAATTTCGCCCGGTGCGCCGCCGATATCCATGCAATAGCCATAGTCGGCCTTAATCCAGCTTTGGTCCATGTTCACTACACCAAGGCAACCGATTTCCTCGCTGACGGTAAAGCACAACTGCACGTCGCCGTGAGCAACGCCGTCCTCCTTCAGTGCGCGCACCGCCTCCAGCATGGCAGCAACGCCAACCTTGTCGTCACCGCCCAAAGTTGTGGTACCGTCGCTGTACAGCACGCCATCCTTGCGGACAATCTTGGTGCCGGTTGTCGGTGCTACGGAATCCATGTGCGCTTCGAACAGCAGCTTCGGAGCATTCGGCACGGTGCCCTTTACATAGGCCCACACATTGCCGCAGGTACCGCCGGTTTTTTCGTGCGCCTTATCCATTTCCGGCTCCAGGCCAAGCTCGCGCAGCTTTGCCATAATCAGCTCAGCCTCCTGCTTTTCATCCTTACTGGGGCAGGGAACGCTTACCAGCTCTATAAATTCATCAATCAATCTTGTTTTGTTTATCATTACAGTCACCTCGTAAAAGTTTAGGATATAAGCATATTATATACCTTAATGAAAGCCGCGTGCAAGTTTAACTGCCGGCAATATTACAGCTGCAGAAAGCGGCAGGCCAGATACAAAGCTCCCGCAACCAGACCGCCGCAGGCACGGATGCGCAGCTTTTTTACATCTACGCGCTCCGGGTCGCTTTTCTGCAGACGGCCGATACCGCCCAGCAGCAGCCAGGCGGAAAACAGCAGCATGGCCGCCGCCAGATAATCCCAGCTTTCCAATTTAGCAAAAATCTCCATTACATCACCTATTCTTTATTTTTTTGCGGACACAGATATGCATAGTGACAGTAAGCACAGCTTTCGTTACAGATGCAGGCGAAATCATCCTCCTCGCCCTTTCCGCTGATTTCCTCGCACAGCTCTATTGCCTCCTGCAGGTACGACTTATCCAACGGCAGCTGCCAAACGCTCATGTTCTGCAGGAAGTGCAGCTCGGCGCGCACAACTCTTTTGCCGGGGTACAGCTTTTCCGCAGCATCCTTATACAGCGCCAGCTGATAAGCATAGCCAAGCTTCACCTCGTCAGGCTCCGGCGGCGTACCTGTTTTATAGTCCACTATTATCATCTTATCATCTTCGTCAAAGGCCAGCAAATCGATTACGCCCTCAGCCGCCAGCTCCTGCTGCAGAGGCTGTACAAATTCTAATTCACGCTTCTGCTTTTTTGGCAATGCTTTATACAAATCGCTGCTAATATAAGCATCAAACATACTCTTGGCCTGTGTTGCCGCAGCGCCGGGAGCAAATTCCTCCAGTGCAATGGCAAAAACAGCCTCCGCATTATAGCCATTATACAGCTCCAACGCTTTGTGCACAATACTGCCGGTTACGCTTGCCGGCAGCTCGTGCGCCTGCTCGCCGGCAACTGTCTGCTCCAGCTCCGGCACTGCCAGAACCTGCTGGTAGTAATATTGGCGCTGACAATGCAGATACGTCTGCAGCGCACTTGCGGTAAAGCAGGTACGGCCACAGATCGCATAAGCAGGCAGCGGTGCCAAGGCCAACGGCTCCAGCGCCAGCTGCTGCTGCTCGCCCTGCTGCTCAACAGCCGGGCTTAAGTCATCGGCGCACAAAAGGCGAACCCACGGACAGCTGCTTTCCTGCTTTTCCCAGTCAGTCTCGTATACAGCCTGCAGCTGCTGCCACCAGCCCTTGGCAGAAGGCAGGCCGATAACAGCCTCCGGCAGCTTTTCTTCCGCCACCGTACCGACCATTAAAAGCTGCTTTTGAGCACGCGTCATAGCAACATAAAGCAGACGTCTGCTTTCTTCTTCATCCAGCTCACTGTCGCGCGCTTTCGCCAGCTCGTAAACACCGCTGTTTTGCAGCTGCATTTCCTTATCGGGCACCTTGATGCCCAAAAGCCCCTGCTCGCCTTCCTTGCCGGGCAAATATTTGATAGAGGCGGTATCGCCCTTCACTGATTTATCAAGCTGCGGTAAAATAACCAGATCGAATTCCAGTCCCTTGGAATTATGTATCGTCATAATCTGCAGCGCATCATCTGCCTGTACGGTAGCGGCAGGCTCCTTGCTGCTGCTTGCACGCAGGTCCTTAACGTTTTGCAGCCACTCTGCCAGCGAAGCCTGCTTCGTTTGGCAATACTGCTGTGCCAGGCGGCGCAGCTTTTTGACATTGGCCAGCTTGCTGGGGCCGTTTTCCTGCTGCGACAGAACGAATTCCGGCTTCAGCTCGGACCAGAGCTGTGCAAACAGCTCCGGCAGTGCCATCAGCGCTGCTGCCTGACGCAGACTGCGTAAGCGTTCGGCAGCATGCATAGCCAGCGCCTGCTGCTCCGGCTGCAGATTCAACTGCAGCTCACCGCTGCCGACAGCCTGCAGCACATCCCACAGCGGTTTGTCATTTTCGGTCTGCCAAAAGAGCTGCGTCAGCGTTGCATCATCCAAACCGAAATAGTTGGAGCGCAAAGCACCTGCCAGCTCCAGGCTTGCGTAACGGTTGTGCAGCGCAGCCAGCAGATTCAGAATATCCAG
>CAKQHU010000156.1 GCA_934234275.1 uncultured Phascolarctobacterium sp. | reverse complement strand
AAACGCACTAGAAATCACCCATTTTCTCTAAGTCAGTTATTATATCTTTTTATTGTATCATAAAATGCTGTTTTTTTACACCATGCAGAACTTCTCTTATGTTAAAAATTGCAAAATAACCCGCCAGCGCTCTGCCAAACCTTCCAGGCGCAGGCGCGCATTGGCAGGACTTGTAGAAGGCAGATAAAAAACCTGCACCCGCTCAGGCATTTTTTTTGCAAAATATTTTTTAAAGGCTGCACCCGCCTTACCGCCGTTGCAGACTACCGCCTGCAAATGCGGCAGCTCGCCTGCAAGCTCAACAACAGCATTCGGCGCTTCGTTTTTGATGTTGCTGTCCAAGCTGCCATCACGCTCGCAATAGCCAAGCGTATCCCACAGCGCCAAGTGATGCTTATGCAGCAAAGCCTGCTTGGCACTGTAATCCTGCGGCACGTCCTCCTGCAGCAGCAGCGCCAACAGACGCCAGAAGCGGTTCTGCGGATGTGCGTAATATTCCTGCTGCTCCAGGGATTTTATTCCCGGCATAGAACCGAGAATCAATATTCTGCTGTGCTCATCTACGATTGGTGCAAAGGATTTACATGTGGACATACTCTTATCTCATCTGCCTTATCTTGAATTATCTGCAGCTCAAGCCACGGGAAACATGCTTCCCAATAGCGCAGGTTGCAGCTTTTTTGCCCGCGCAGCTTCGATTCCAAGCGTGCAGGACAAAGGATATCAACAGCCCCGCAGTCAGTCAGCTTGGCTAATTGCGGGGTAATCTTGTCACGCAGCACCCTGCTTTTTACCAGCTCACCCATCGCCGGGTGAAACGGTCCTGCAAGAATGTTGCCCGGTGCGCACAGCTCATCGTCCGGCTGCAGGCCGATGCGGATAACATTCACGCCTGCTTCCGTCAGCTCGCGATAAGCCCAGGCCGCCTGCGTCACGGCCTCCTCCAGCGTCAGCGGCACGAAGCGCCCCGCCGCGTAGTCAGCAGCCAGCGGCGTACCCTTGATTACTAACAAAGGATAGATGCGCGCCACATCAGGATGCATTGCAACGGCCTTACGCACCGTTTCCTGCACGCTGGCAAAGCTCTGCTCGGGCATACCAACCATCAGCTGCAGACCGACTTGAAAGCCGAAGCGCTGCAAAAGTTCTACCGCCGGCGCCACCTGTGCCGCCGTGTGGCCGCGCTCCGCTGCCGCCAACACCTTATCATCGAGCGACTGCACGCCAAGCTCCACCAAGCGCACGCCATGACACTGCAAAAGCTGCAAGCGTTCTTCATCTATATAGTCCGGGCGCGTCGAAAGGCGCACACTACCGATAAAGCCTTCGTCGAGCAGCGCATCCGTCAGCGTCAGCAGCTCCTCCTGCAGCTCCAGGGGCAAGCCGGTAAAGCTGCCGCCGTAAAACGCCGCCTCGTTGGCAGCGCTCGGCCGCAGCCAGCTGCGCCAGCGCGCAAGCTGCTCCTTGGCACCTGCGACAGCAGCCAGCTTCTGTCCGCTAATTGTCTTTTGGTTACAAAAAACGCATTGATGCGGACAGCCTGCATGCGGTATGAAAATCGGCAGAATAGACATAGATATCCCTTCTTTTGGAAAAACACACAGATTTAATGTAAAATTTATAAGAAAAGCACCATTAACGATAATAATTCCTATTGACATTATCCCCTATAGGGGGTTATTATAGTGTTGCAAGAAATTTAATAGGAATGTGGTGCAGCAATGAAATTATCTCACATGGAGTTTATAAAAACAAGTCTTCCCTTTACCTTTTCTACAATGGCGGCCTCGCTTATGGGTGCCGTCGACACTGCCGTAGTCGGGCATTTGGGGAATTATACCTATATTAACGCCGTTTCTTTGGGCGCAGTAATTTTCAGCACAGTCTATTGGCTTTTCGGCTTTCTGAAGATATCCACCAGCGGCTTTGCGGCGCAAGCCTTAGGTCAGCATGATCCCAAGCTGCTCGCCGGTGCTTTTATCCGCGGAGTGTTGGCAGCCTTCGGCATCGGCCTGCTGCTCGTCATTTTGCAGGAGCCCATCTGGCGGACAGCACTGCTGCTGTTCAATCCCGACGCAGCAACCAAGCCTATGTTAGAGCAATATTATCGCATGCTCATCTGGATTATGCCGCTGACGCTCGTCTTTCAGACAGCACAGGGATGGTTCGCCGGCACGCTGCATGTACGCATCGCCGTGCTCACTGCACTTGCCAGCAACATCATCAACCTGCTGTTGGACGTGCTCTTCGTCATTGTACTGCATTATGAGGTAACCGGCGTTGCTGCTGCCACCTGCATCGCCAATATTACAGGCTTTCTGGCCATCCTGTACTTTTATGCCAAGCACAAGCCCCTGCTGCTGACAGCAGTTCCGCTGCGAAAAATCTTTTCCGGTCCCACCTGTCGCCAGATGGTGCAGTGCGGTTCGCATCTCACCGTGCGTATGTTCTGCATGATTATCATGGTCAACAGCTTTATGCACCAAAGCTCAGCCTTCGGCGGCGAGCTTTTGGCTGCTAATTCTATTCTTTTCCAGATCCAGTTCATCATGGGCGATATTCTGACCGGCCTTTCGCAGGCAGGTGCCATCTATTCCGGCATTGCCTTCGGCGAGCATGACCGCTCCATGCTCAATGATACGCTGCGCATCAGCTTCATCTGGGCCATCGGCTTCGGCCTGCTGCAGACAGTTGGCTATTATTGCTGTCGCCACGCCATTCTCGGCTGCTTCACTAATCTGCACAACGTCATTGCCACAGCACAGCAGTACGATTTGTTCATAGCCTTCTTCCCGCTTATCAGCGCGCTCGGCATCGTCTACTACGGCGTGTTCAACGGTGCGCTCTACACCAGGCCTATCTGCATCTCCATGCTGCTGACGGCAGGCTGTTACCTGACCGCCTACTTTACGCTTATCCCGCTTTACGGCAACATCGGCCTGTGGCTGGCCTTCCTCATCTTTTATATTGCCCGCAGCAGCTTTTTACTGTTTTTTGTTCCCAAGCTGCAGCAAAGAGTAGCTTTGGCCTAATCTCAAACATGACTGCACGTTCTTAACGTGCAGTCTTTTTTTAGCGCAGATATTGGTCAATGGCCGCTTCAAAATCCTCCAGACTTTTGCTGCCCTCACCCTTTTCGATAGCGTGCAGAATGCAATGCTCCAGGTGGTCCTTCAAAATAACCTTGGCCGTATTATCCAGCGCCTTGCGCACTGCGGCAATCTGAATCAGTACCTCGGAGCAATCCCTGTCATTATCTACCATCGTTTTAATAGAACGCACATGGCCTTCAAT
>CAKQHU010000155.1 GCA_934234275.1 uncultured Phascolarctobacterium sp. | reverse complement strand
GCACGCAGCAAAATAGCCTTGCTAGCCCCCGGCCTGAGCTGCGGCTCTACCTTGGGCAGCTCCTGCTGCAGATAGGCGGCGATTGCCTCTGCCTCCTTCTGCCATTTATCCTCTTTAGCGCCAAGGTCATCATCCTTGGATTTATACGGCACCTGCAGCAGACAAACCTTGGCGCCGCCGGTGTTAGCACCCTCGTGATGCTCCAGGCATATTTCCTCCTTCGGCAAATCCATCAGCTGACAAAAAGCGGTATTGCAGCTTTCGACAATGCTTTGCGTGCTGCGGAAGTTGGTTTTCATGCCCAGGTTCTGTCCCGCATTTTGCGCGATATCCTCTTTTACCTTATTAAAAACACTGACATCCGCATGACGGAAGCGATAAATAGACTGCTTCACATCACCGACGATAAACAGATTATTCGTATTATCCAGCTTATTACCGCAGAGCAGATAAATCAGCTGTCGCTGGCGCTCGTTGGTGTCCTGAAACTCATCTACCATAATATATTTATAGCGCTCCTGATACTTTTGCCGCAGCGCCTCATTCTTCTGCAAATGCTCGATGGCCAATAAATCCAGATCATCATTAAACAGGACATTATTTTCCTGCTTGCGTGCGCTCAGGCAGGCATAAAACTCCTGCAGCACGGTAAGCCAATCCTGCACTAAATCGCAGCCCTTGGCGTTCAAAAGTACATTGTTCAGCTCCTGACGCAAATTTTTTAAATTAGTCAGCTCCGCTGCCAACGCCTTGCCGCTAACCTTAACAACGCCTGACGCATCCAGCAGGGAGCAGTCCGGCTCCGGCGCCAGCAGCTGCTTTTGCATTTCGTCCAGTAATCCTGCTGCCTCCGTCAAGGTCTGGCGTCCCTTGGTCTTTGCCCCCAAAGCCTCACGCGCTTCGATTACCTCGCGCACAGCAGCAAACAGCTTCTGCTGCAAGGCCGGCAGTTCTTCCTTCGCCTTAAGATAAGGCTCTGCCAGATTATCTTCACGCACCAGCTCCGACAGCTTGTCCCCCAGCGCCGTAACCTGATTAACAAAGCTGTTGACGCCGTAGGTTTGCACCAGCCTGCGCAGGGCAGCGTTTTCCTTGATATTTTTGCGTAAATACTGCTGCAGCGTTTCCTTGAAAAAGTCCTGCGCTTCAAAATCCTCTAAAATCGTAAATTCCGGATCAAGCTGCGTTTCTACCGGGTTATCTCTCAAAATACGGCTGCACAGGCTGTGAATCGTGCTTATCGGCGCACTCTCCACCTTCTGCAGATGCTCCTGCCAGCGCAGTCTTTCCAAATCCGTCTGCGCCTGCTCCACGCATTCGCCGACAGCCTGACGTACACGCCCCTTGATTTCGTCGGCAGCCTTGCGCGTAAAGGTTATCGCTACAATATTCGTGGGATTAACGCTCAAATCCGAGCGCAGAATTTGCACAAAGCGCTTCATCAGTACATAGGTTTTACCGCTGCCGGCACCGGCGAGCAACGAAACATTGCTTTTAATCGTATTTATCGCCAAAGCCTGCTCCGGTGTAGGATTCTTACTCATCGCTCTCGCCTCCCTGTCCGCCGTCACCGCTCACCAGCTGCACACGGCAAATATCATGTAACGGGCAATATACATCGCAGCGCCTGCAGCCTGCCAATGCAAAATCGCCTGCATAAATTCTTTCTATATAATCCTTCAGCAGCTGCTCCTTTTCCTGCTTAAAGCTATCCCAGGTCAGCTCTGCGGCGTTCTTCGGCTTTTTATACGGCAAATCGCTGTTGCCCACGCTTTCCAGCAAAAAGGCACTTTTGCGCTTGCCCTCCTTCAGCGAATAATAACAGCCGCCGCTGACTGCAAGCTGCTCCTTGGAAAGCGCCGCCACCGCCAGCAAATACACCGGCAGCTGCAGGTCAAGCCCCTGCTCCATAGCACTGCCTGTGGGAGCAGTGCCGCTTTTATAGTCCGTAATAAAGGCATGCTCGCCGTCGCTGTCGATTCTGTCAACTCTGCCGATGAGCGATACATCACTGCCATCACTGAGCGTCAGGTACAAGGGCTTGCCGTTTTTGGAGCTGAAATCCCATTCCACGGCCTGCGGCGTAAAGCCGCCCCAACGCTGCTGGTCGGCATATTCAAAGCGTAGCCAGCGCACCAGCATACGCCATAAGCGCTGCTTTTCTACCTGCCAGATATCCTCGTTTACGGAAGCAACTGTGCTGCCGCAATCATTACGTGCAGCAGTGCAGACATCCTCAAAGACTGTCTCCAGCTCCTCCGTCAGGTCTTCCATAGATTCGTCGATAATTTTGCTGCCAAGATAAGGCTCAACAAAATTCTTCAGCGTTTGGTGCAGAATATCACCGGCATCCCGCGGCTGCAGCAAATCATCCGCTTCCTCCGCCGCCTGCGCCAGCCACACCTTCTCCGCCAAAAAGCGGAAGGGGCAGGCAGCGTAAGCCTCCAGCCTGCTCGCACTGAAGCGGCTGCCGATTTGCTTACGCAGCAGCTTCGTCGGCAGGGAATTTTGCAAATCGCCGTTATATTCCGGCTGCTGTGCCTTACGCAGAATATCCGCTTTGGCAGCCAGCCGCAGCTCCGCAGCGGGAGCCTTTTGCCCGCTGAGCTCTGCTATTTTCGGCAAATCCGCAGCAGCAAAGCGCTTGTCGCTGTACGCCTCCTCCGCCGAAGCAACGCCGAAATCAGGCAGCGTCTGCGCCTTCACATAGTCCTTGTCCAGACGCTTTTCCTCACTTCCCGGCTGCAAAAACAGCTTCCAGATTTCCTCCAGATAGCTGCTGGCCAGGCTTTCGCCCACATCCTCATGCCAGGTGAGGATAAGCTCCTTTTGCGCCGCACACACAGCCTGAGCAAAAAAATAGGCATCCTCATCAAAGGAGGAGCCAACCGTGGGCAAATCATAGCCTGCATCCGCCAGCTGCTTGCGCTCCGTATCGTTGTAAATCCAGTTTTCGTTTTTAGCCTGCGGGAACTCGCCCTCGCGCAGGCCCATAATATACACGCTGTCGAAGCTCAGACCCTGTACGTTGCCAACCTCCGTAAAGAGTACGCCGTCCCTGCGGCCGAAGCGCAGAGTAAGCTGCACCTGTCCCAAGGCCTCCTGCAGCAGGCTGTTCCATTGGCTAAGCGTCAGCTTGCAGTCACTGTTTTTCGCCACCTCGTAATCACGCACAAGCTGCTGCACAGCCTTCAGCACAGCATCCTTACTGCGCAGGCAGGCCAGCATAAAGTCAATAGCTACTCCCTGCTTATGCAGGCTTCCCAAACGTTCCTCCAATGGCAGCGATTGCACAAGCTGCGTCAGCTGCTCGGCAT
>CAKQHU010000154.1 GCA_934234275.1 uncultured Phascolarctobacterium sp. | reverse complement strand
GCTTAATAATTATATCATTGCTTACGCTGCTTTGCAAGCTTTTTTGAAAAATTTTCCTGCTATTTCTGCTTGCGGCATTCCGGACAATAGCCATACCATTCCAGGTTATGTCCTACAATAGCAAATTCCGTTTTATCCGCCAACTGTTCCTCGAAATCAGCAATCGGGCAATGGTCTACCTCCACAATGCGATGACAATGCAAACAGATAAGACGATGCCTGTGCCCCAATGCGTGCAGCACAAAGCCGTACTTGCGCGCGTCCGTCAGAAAGCTTTTTTCCGTCAGTCCCTTTTGCGTAAAATTTTCCAGGATACGGTAAACCGTTGAAAAATTTATCTCCGCGCCCTGCTCGCACAGCTGCTGATAAATATCCTCAGCCGTCAGCACGCCCTCGCTCGCCAGCAGCAGCTGCAGAATAAGCTGTCTGTGACGGGTATTTTTTAATCCGTAGCGATGCAGATAATCGCGATAATCTGCCGCATTTTTTGTATCAGCCATTATTTTACCCCTTTTATAAGACAGCACGCATTTCTTTATAAACGATAATCAGCAGCAGTAAAGACACCGAAACCAAAGCGGTTACACCGCCCGGCGCCGCACCCAGCCAGTAGGAGGTCACAAGACCTGTAATAATGGCGATAAAGCTCAGCACCATAGCTGCCAGCATCGTCGCCTTAAAGCCCTTGCCCAACTGCAGTGCCGCCGCCACCGGCAACGCAATCAGCGAGCTGATAACCATAATGCCTACCACACGGATAGAAACAGCAACCATCGCTGCTACCAGCAGAGCAAAGATATAATTAATCAGACGCGTTTTTACGCCGGCAATTTTGGCGCCGTCCTCATCAAAGGCCAGCATAACCAGCTGCGGATACAAAAAGTAAACAGCCGCCAGCGACACTACGCACAGCACCGCAACCGCCAGTACATCGTCAGGCGTTACGGTCAGAATACTGCCAAACAAAAATGCTTCTACATTAGTATGCACCATACCGCTGCTGATAATCGTAATCGCAATACCGACAGACAGCGACAGAATAATAACCAGAATCAGCTCCGCATAGCGGCGGAAGCGCTGACGCAAAACCTCAATCAGCACGGCAAAAACAGAGGTTACGGCAAAAGCGCTGATAATCGGGTTCACCTTGGCCAGCAGGCCAACCGCTACACCGGCCAGCGATGCATGTGCCAGCGTATCACCAATCATAGAATAGCGGCGCAGCACCAAAAACATGCCAATCATCGGACACATCAGGGAAATCAGTACAGAAACCAGCAGTGCGTTCTGCATAAAAGCGTATTCCAGCATTATTCCGCACCTCCTACATTATCCTGCATATATTCCTGAACATATTCCTGCGGATTGCAGAAATGACCATGTCCGTTCATGACATGATACATTTTATCGGCATTACGCGCCGCAAATTTCAGGTTATGCTCTACTGTGATAATGGTAATACCCTGCTCATGCAGCTCCTGCATAAATTTGTACAGCTCCTGCTGGCTTTTGACATCAATGCCGGTAGAAGGCTCATCAAAAATCAGCAGCTGCGGGCTGCCCAGCAGTGCTCTGGCAATCAGCACCTTCTGACACTGGCCGCCGCTCAGCGTACCGACAATACGGTCACGCAAATCATAAACATGCATCAGCTCCAGACAGCGGCGCACCGCCTGCTTGTCCGCAACCTTTAATACTCTGCGGTAATATTCCATTACCTCATATACGGTTATCGGAAACTGGCTGTTGAGAGTTTCAAAGCGCTGCGGCACGTAGCCGATGCTGCTAAAAGTATTCTTCAATTCACCTTTTGACGGCTCCAGCAAGCCCAAGAGCAGCTTGACCAGCGTACTTTTGCCGCTGCCGTTTTCGCCGACGATGGCAATATATTCGCCATCATTTACCTGCATATTGATATCGCGCAACAGCTCGCTGCCATATTCATAGGCAAATTCTATATGCTTCAGTTCTATCATAGTGGCTCCCTCATTTACTCACGGCAGCCTGCGCTGCCTTTTTGTTGCAGTAAATATTATAGACCTCGCTCGGCAAATATGCAAGTCATTTGCATTTAGCTTGACAAGAAAGTTCACGGGTGTTATGATAAAATTTGTTATAATATGCAAATCATTTGCGTTTGTTTTCATTAGAATGAGGAGGACAGCTCATGAAAAAGCTCAGTATTATTTTTTGTATTTGCACTCTGCTGCTCAGCAATCTGCTGGCAGGCTGTAGCAGCAAGGAGCTTGCACCGGCGGCGGACCATAAGCTGCGGGTTGTAGTAACCTTTAATGCTATGAAAGAATTTACTCAGGCCGTAGGTCAGGATAAAATTCATATAACTTCCCTGATTCCCGACGGCACAGAGCCGCATGATTTTCAGCCTACTACTAAAACTATGCAGGCGCTGAGCAAGGCTGATATCCTGATTTACAACAGCACCGGCATGGAGCGCTGGGTGGAGCAGGCAACGCAGGCCGCCGCCAATCCCAAGCTCGTCATCGTAGAAGCTGCCAAGGGAACCGACCGCATCAGCCTTACAGAAGCCGATGAAATCAGAGCACACGGCCAATATGACCCGCACACCTGGCTTAGCCTGAGCTGCGCACAAACAGAGGTAAAGAATATTGCCGAAGCACTGGCCGCCGCAGATAAAACCAATGCCGATTTCTACCGCAAGAATGCCGCAGAATACAATCAAAAGCTGCAGGCACTGCTTGCTGCCTATCAGAAAAAATTCAGCAAGCTGGAACAAAATGACTTTGTCACCGGCCATGCTGCCTTTGCTTACCTGTGCCGTGACTTCGGCCTGCAGCAGCAAAGCATCGAGGACGTATTTGCCAGCGGTGAGCCGAGTGCGCAAAACCTGGCCAAGCTGACAGCCTACTGCAAGGAGCACAATGTTAAAACCATCTTCGTAGAAGAAGCGGTAAGCCCCAAAACATCGGAAACACTGGCGCGTGAGGTTGGTGCCACAACGCAGGAAATATATACTATCGAATGCAGCAACGGCGAGAAAACATATCTTACCCGCATGGAAGAAAACCTGGACGCTATTTACAAGAGCCTGAAAAAGTAAAAAAGGCTGCCATCTTGGCAGCAAACAAAATTATCTACGCACAGCAAAACGCCGCGGCTTACGCAGCAGGTTGATAGCCTGCCGCAGCCGCGGCGTTTTTACGTACACATCGCTCCGTCGGCCGAGCCGGCAAAGCTGATTCACTTTTTGTTTTTGGGCAGCACATCCTCATTCTTGGGCGAATAGGGATTAATATTTTTCAGCTGCTGATTGGGACGATAATTATCGCGCGCCGACGAGCCCCAGATAATCATCCAGGTCAGAGAAAAGCCCAT
>CAKQHU010000153.1 GCA_934234275.1 uncultured Phascolarctobacterium sp. | reverse complement strand
TAATCGCTAACCTGCATTGCTTCCAGCAGTCCTTCAACGATGCCCTTCATATCATAGAAGTCAACGTTGCCTTTATCGTCGCACCAGTTGAGGGCCTTGCGGCTGCCGCTCAGTACTGCGGTCAGCAGCTGACGCTCCGCGGGATCCTCGGTCAGCGGCAGTGCCTTCGGCAGGAAGATACGGCCGATTTCAAACAGGGCAACACTGTTATTGTGGTTGCGCAGGTTGAAGGATGCAGTCTGCAGTGCGCTCGGAATCATGGTGGTGCGCATTACGGAGAAAGCGTCGGTAATCGGGTTCAGCAGCTCGATGCAGTTACGGCGTGCATCATCTGCTGCCAGCAGCATTTTATCGTAAGCGTTGGCCTTGATGAAGCTGTAGGTCATCATTTCGCTCAGGCCTGCGCCTACCATGTAATCCTGTACATCATCCTTAACATCGTCCAGCACAGATTGGCTGCCTTGGGTGATGGTCAGCTCCGGCTGATGGCTTTCGATGAAATCATAGCCATGCATACGGGCAATTTCTTCGCTGATATCGGCATCGCAGTCAATATCACGGCGCCAGGTAGGAGCGGTAATCAGCAGCTCGCCGTCCTTTGCTTCTACGCCGAAGCCCAATTTAGTAAGGATAGCAACCATTTCATCCTCAGCGATATTCACGCCGATGCGGCCGTTAATCTTTGCTGCGGTAGTAGTGATTACTGCCGGCTTCAACTCCTCAGGATACGCCTCTACGATACCGCTGAAGGTTTCGCAAGCACCCATTTCTTCCAGCAGATGAGCAGCGCGGTTCAGTGCGTCATGGTCGCGGATGGTATCCACACCACGCTCAAAACGACCGCTGGCTTCACTGCGCAGGCCCAGCGCACGGGAGGTGCGGCGGATAGAAGGACCATGGAAGGAAGCAGCCTCCAGAATAACGTTCTTGGTTTCGTCGGTAACCTCGGTCAACAGACCGCCCATAACACCGCCAAGACCAGCAGCCTTTTCAGCGTCGCCGATGGTAATCATAGCGGAGGTCAGCTCACGCTCCTTGCCGTCGAGGGTAACGAGCTTTTCGCCCTCTTCTGCACGGCGAACAATCAAGGTGTGGCCTGCAACCTTGTCGGCATCATAAGCGTGCATCGGTTGACCCAGCTCCAGCATAACATAGTTGGTAACGTCAACAACGTTGCTGATGGGACGCACGCCACAGGCACGCAGACGGCGCTGCATCCATTCGGGAGAAGGCATAATTTTGATATCCTTCAGCACGCGGGTAGCAAAGCGGGAGCACAGCTCCGGTGCATCAATTTTTACGTTTACATAATCACTGGCCTTACCTGCGGCAGCTTCCTTAACGTCCATTGCGGGCATTTTCAGCGGGCAACCGGTAATAGCGCTGATTTCACGCGCCAGACCGATAATGCTGAAGCAGTCGGCACGGTTGCTGGTCAGGTCGATATCGATAACGGTATCATCCAAGCCTAAAACTGTTTTGATGTCTACACCAATCGGAGTGTTTTCCGGCAGAATGAAGATGCCGTTTCTTTGCTCCGGCAGCAGCAGCTTGGATTCAATGCCCAGCTCATCGGCACTGCACAGCATGCCGAAGGAATCAAGGCCACGCATTTTAGCCTTTTTCAGCTTCAGGCCTTGCGGGTTGCGCTCGCTGGGAGGCAGTACGCTGCCAACTACGGCAACAGGCACAATGTCATATTGATGTACATTTTGCGCACCGGTAAGAATCTGCACCGGCTCGCCGCCCTGACCGTAATCCAGCATGCAAACCCACAGGTGGTCGCTGTCGGGATGACGGTGAATTTCCATAACCTTACCGGTGATAACACCCTCCAGGCCCTTGCCCAATTGGGTAACAGTGTCAACCTCCAGGCCGACACGGGTAATTTTATCGCACAGCTCCGCAACGGAGATGTTAATATCTACATATTGTTTTAACCATTCTAAAGATGCAAGCATGATGATCCTCCTTATTTGAACTGACTGATGAAGCGTTGGTCGTTTTCGAAGAACAGGCGCAAATCGTCAATGCCGTATTTCAGCATAGCGATACGTTCAACGCCCAGACCAAAGGCAAAACCGGTCATTTTCTCGGGATCATAACCGCTCATGCGCAGTACGTTGGGATGTACAACACCGGCGCCAAGGATTTCCAGCCAGCCGCTGTCCTTGCAGACATGGCAGCCGCCGCCCTTTGCATGGCAAATTGGGCAGGATACGTCCACTTCTACGGAAGGCTCGGTGAACGGGAAGTAGGAAGGACGCAGGCGAACCTTTACATCGTCGCCAAACATTTGCTTACAGAACAGCTCCAGAGTGCCCTTCAAATCTGCCAGGCTGATGTTTTTATCTACAACAAGGCCTTCTACCTGATGGAACATTGGGGAGTGAGTTGCGTCGTAGTCGCAACGGTAAACGGTACCTGGGCAAATCATGCGAATCGGAGTATTAGGCTCCTTGCTTTCCAAGGTACGCGCCTGCACGCCGGAGGTTTGGGTGCGCAGCAGATAGTTTTCGGTGATATAGAAGGAATCCTGCATATCCAGTGCCGGATGATCAGGCGGCAGGTTCAGTGCGGTGAAGTTGTGGTATACGTCCTCGATTTCCGGACCGTCGCAAACGTCAAAGCCCATGCGCATAAAGATTTTCTTAATCTCACGCATGGTCAGGGTTACGGGATGCAGATGACCGATTTTCGGCTTGCGGCCCGGCAGAGTGATATCAACCTGCTCATTAGCAAACTTGTCAGCCAGCGCCTTTTTCTCTAAAACTGCGGTTGCTTCGTTGATTTTGCCCTCCAGCTCAGCCTTGATTTCGTTAACAATCTGGCCGATTTTCGGACGCTCTTCGGCAGGCAGCTTGCCCATGCCGCGCAGGATTTCGGTCATCGGGCCTTTTTTGCCCAGATATTTGACGCGCAGGTCCTTGAGCGCATCAAGAGAAGTTACGGCAGCAAGCTCTTCTAAAGCTTGTGCTTTTAATGCTTCCAATTTTTCTTTCATTGATTTCATCCTTTCTTCCTTTGACAGTTCAGAAAGTACCGGTTATGCGGAACAACCGCAGCAGATGATGCTTTATAGACTGTCTTTAAAAATAAGAAAACGCCCCTGCAAAACTGATAAGTTTACAGGGGCGAAAAGCTTCGCGGTACCACCCAAATTTGTTCCTTCATTTGCAAGCTTTAACGCAGCCTTACGCCCACCCTACGCAACCATGCGGCCTTCAGGCAGGACACTCCCAAGGGAACTTCGGCATAATTTTGTGTGCGAAGCTTACAGCCGACGACTTCGCTCTCTTAAACACAGCCTTAAGCCTACTTGCTTGTTCATCGTGTTATCAGGGGTCGATTCAATTTGATGT
>CAKQHU010000152.1 GCA_934234275.1 uncultured Phascolarctobacterium sp. | reverse complement strand
ATGTAAGCTGCAGACCGGATGTCAAAACTGTATAATATAGCTTGAGTAGGCTATAGATAGCACACTCTGTTACTGATATGGTAGCAGGGTGTGCTTTTTTGTTACCAAAAAGCTAACGTAAAAAATTTTCTGGGCATTAGTGTAGTCTAATTATGTTTTTTTGCTGGCAAATATGCTATAATAATTTCATTCTATAGACAGAAGGAGCTGTTGATAATGGGTGAAGCTGCAGCCGAAAAAGATTTTTACTGGAAGCTGTTCAAATCAACCTTTATAATTAGTGCCTTTACTATCGGCGGTGGTTTTGTAATCATTCCGCTACTGAAGGCCAAATTTGTTGATGAGTATAAATGGATGGATGATAAGGAAGCGCTGAACCTTGTGGCGATTGCGCAGTCTGCGCCGGGTGTTGTGGCAGCCAATGCGGCAATCAGCATGGGCTACAAGCTTGGCGGTATCCGCGGTACGCTTACTGCTTTGCTGGCAACTATTCTGCCGCCGCTGATTACCTTGAGCGCTATTTCCTACGCTTATGATGCCTTTGCGCATAACCAGTATATTCAGCTGGTTTTGAAGGGCATGCAGTGCGGCGCGACGGCCATTATTATTAACGTTGCTATTGACTTGCTCAAAAAAGAGCTGAAGAAAAAATTGGCCCTGCCGCTTTTGATTATTGTCGGTACCTTTATTGCCAATTATTTCTTTGATGTAAATTTGATGTATGCAGTAATTGTGGATGCTGTTATCGGCTTCTTCCTGCTGCGTGACAAGAAGTACGCGTAAGGAGGTAGCGAGATGTATATTTATTGGGAGCTTTTCTGGAGCTTTGTCAAGGTTGGTGCCTTTTGCGTCGGCGGCGGTTATGCTTCGATGCCGTTGATTCAGGCAGAGGTTATTGAAAATCATGCATGGATGACGATGCCCCAGTTTATTGATATTTTTACGATTTCGCAGATGACGCCAGGTCCTATCGGTATCAATGCTGCGACATTCGTCGGTACGAAGGTTGCAGGCTTGCCCGGTGCTGTTGCGGCAACTGTGGGCTTTGTTTTCCCTTCGGTGTTTATTGTATTGGCACTCGCAAAATTGTTCTTTAAATATGGTGATATCGGTCCGATTCGCGGTATTCTGAACGGTCTGCGTCCTGCGGTTGTGGCACTCATCTGCTCTGCCGGTTTGAGCTTTGTAATGCTGGCGCTGTGGAATACGGAAACCTTGCCGAAGGATTTTACTAAGGTTGATTTGCTTGGCTGCATTGTGCTGCCGATTTCTCTGTGGTGTATCCGCCATAAGATGAGCGTTATCCGTACACTGTGCATGAGCGGTGTATTGGGCTTGCTTTTGGGTATCGCGGGTATCCGCTGATATTTGCTGCTGTAGCGCGCTGCGCTGCGAGCTTTGGCTCGTGGCATGGCGCGCGTTTTTGTTATCTTAAAGTTAACTTCTGTAAATTAACGGTTGACGCAATCTGAATTCTGCTATATAATAGATACAGTTAACCAATGAATAGTGGCGGTTAACTACTAAGGTTAGGGATGTGAATTACAATGCAAAAGATTATTGCACTGGCTGAGAAGGTTTTAAACGGCCAGGATATTACTAAAGAAGAAGCTGAATTTTTGATTAACGTGAGCGATGACGACACCATGCTGCTTTTAGCTATGGCTGACAAGATTCGCCAAAAATATGCCGGCGATGCTGTTGACTGCTGTGCAATCATTAACGGCCGCAGCGGTAAATGCAGCGAGAACTGCAAGTTCTGCGCACAATCCGCACATTATCATACCGGTGTTAAGGAATACGGTCTGCTGAGCGAAGAGGAAATCTTCAATGCAGCTAAAAAAGCTAAGGAAGCAGGCGCTGTACGCTTTTCCATCGTTACTAGCGGTCGTGGACAGAGCAAGGCTGATGACTTTGAAAATATCTGCCGTACACTGAAACGTATTAAAGAAGAACTGCACATTGAAGTTTGCGCTTCTTTGGGCATTTTGACTGTAGAGCAGGCAAAAGAGCTGCGCAAAGCCGGTGTAACCCGCTATCATTCCAATCTGGAAACCGCAGGCAGCAATTTCCCGAATATCTGCAGCACTCATACCTATGCTGATAAATTTGTTACCATCAAAAATGCACAGGCTGCCGGCCTGCGTGTTTGCAGCGGTGGTATTTTAGGCCTTGGCGAAACACGCGAACAACGTGTAGAATGGGCCTTCACCCTGAAGGAACTTGGCATTGACAGTGTACCTCTGAATATGCTGACTCCGATTCCGGGCACTCCGTTTGAAAACAACAAACCGCTGCCACCGCTGGAAATTCTGCGTGCGTTCGCTGTTTTCCGTTTTGTTCTGCCGAAGGCACAAATCCGTACCGCAGGCGGTCGCGAAGTAAACCTGCGTGACCTGCAAGCACTGGCACTCAATGGCGGTGCAAGCGGCATTATGATCGGCGGTTATCTGACTACTGCCGGCCGTGGCACTGACCGCGACATGCAGATGCTTAAGGATCTTGATCGTCCGCGCAGCATGCCGAATCTCGATTAATTAGTTTTCCATGAATTTTTAATACAATCTTACACCTTAAAATCTCAAAAAGATAAGCAGACTGTAGTTGCGAGCAGTCTGCTTATTTTTTGTGTGCGTGCGTGATAACGCACCGTCTTCTGCATCATCAATCCCTCGACGTATGAAAAATACGCCGTCGGGATTGCTTCTTTGAATCCGGCACGTTCTGACGCACGCATTTATTCGATAATGCACTGTCTTCCGCATCACCAATTCACATAACCAATCCATCATTTATTTACGGACGCACTGCCCTCTACGGCAAAATTTATGATATAATATAATTTACTAATGACTTTAAAGAGGTGAAGCAAAATGCAGTCACACTTTCTTATTATTACCGGTATGTCCGGTGCAGGCAAAACGCAGGTTGTGCGTACCCTGGAGGATTTAAATTTCTTTTGCATTGACAATTTGCCGGCGACCTTGATTCCTAAGTTTGCGGAGCTGTGCCGTCAGACTTCGGAGGAAAAGGTAGCTCTTGTTGTTGATATCCGTGGAGGACGCTTTTTTGATAAGCTGCTGCAGGTTTTGGATGAGATGGAGGCCAGCGGCCAAAAATACGAGCTGCTGTTTTTAGATGCTTCCGATGCCACTTTGGTGCGCCGCTACAAGGAAACGCGCCGTCGTCATCCCTTGGGTGAGCGCAATACCTTGCTGAAGAATATTACCTGTGAGCGTGAGTTGCTGGATCCGTTGCGCGAAAAGGCTACGCATATTATTGATACCTCAACGCTTACTACGGCACAGCTGAAGGCTAAGGTAACGGAAATGTTTGGCGAGGGCTCTTCTAAAGAGCGCATGGGCATTGTTGTGCGTTCGTTCGGCTT
>CAKQHU010000151.1 GCA_934234275.1 uncultured Phascolarctobacterium sp. | reverse complement strand
ATATTTGCATAAGAAAAAGGCCGCTGCGCAGCGACCTTTTTACAAGCTTAAACGCCGCTTTACGCGGCGTTTTTTTGTGCTTATTTTCAGTTGATGCCGGTTACATCAAAGCCGGTATCCTCAACAGCAGCCTTCAGAACTGCATCATCCAGGCCTGCGCCCTCAACAACCGCATTATTGTTTTCCAAGGAAACAACAACACTTGTTACACCTGCTACAGCAGCAAGTGCTTCCTTAACGGCGCCAACACAATGCTGGCAATGCATACCTTCGATAGCAATAGTCTTAGTCATAATAAAATCTCCTTTGCAATTACAATTTTATAAAACGCAGTCTTAGTGCGTTAGTAACAACAGAAACACTGCTGCAGCTCATCGCCGCCGCTGCAATCAGCGGATTCAGCAGCCAGCCGAAGGCTGTGTAAAATACACCTGCGGCAAACGGAATACCGACAGCATTATAAATAAAGGCCCAGAAAAGATTTTCCTTGATATTGGTCATCACACTGCGGCTTAAGCGGATAGCCTTTGCCACATCCAGCAAATCACTTTTGATCAAAACCATATCAGCAGCCTCAATCGCAATATCTGTGCCGGCACCGATAGCGATACCTACATCGGCACGCGCCAACGCCGGCGCATCGTTGATGCCGTCGCCTACCATGGCGACAATATGGCCCTCCTGCTGCAGCTTGCGTACTACCGCTTCCTTATCCTGCGGCAGCACCTGCGCAATAGCCTCATCCACGCCAACCTGCGCGCGAATCGCCTCCGCCGTCGCCCGATTATCACCGGTAACCATCAGCACACGCAGGCCCATATCCTGCAGCTTGGCTATTGCCTCCCTGCTCGTAGGCTTTACGGTATCGGCAACAGCAATACAGCCTAAAAGCTCGCCTGCACGTACAAAATATAACGGTGTTTTTCCCTGTGATGCAAGCTTGTCATACTGGTCCATCAAAGTGCTTGTATCAACATTCAATTCCTGCAGCAATTTGAGATTGCCTGCTGCACATTCAGCTCCCGCAAGCTCTGCTGTAACTCCTTGACCGGGGATTTGCTTATAATTGCCGGCTTCCGGCAAAGCAAGCTGCTTTGCTTCGGCAGCAGCAACAATAGCTTCACCCAACGGATGCTCCGACAGCTTTTCCAAGCCTGCGGCAAAGGCCAGCAATTCATTTTCCGTAACCTTTACAGGTAAAATATCCGTCACTACCGGCTTGCCCGCTGTAATCGTACCTGTTTTGTCTAAGATAACGGTATCAATCTTATGCGCTGTTTCCAACGCTGTTGCCGATTTAATCAGAATACCGCTCTTGGCACCGCGCCCCGTGCCTACCATAATCGCCGTCGGTGTTGCCAATCCCAAAGCACAGGGACAGGAAATAACGAGTACCGAAATAGCAATCGTAAGCGCAAAATGCCAGCTTGCGCCCAGCGCCAACCAAATAGCCGCTGCAATCACTGCAATACTGATAACAGCAGGTACAAAATACCCGCTCACCTTATCAGCCAGTTTGGCAATCGGCGCTTTAGACGAAGTTGCTTCGTCCACCAGCGCAATAATCTTCGCCAAAGCTGTATCTGCACCAATCGCAGTTGCTTCCATCTTAAAGTAACCGCTTCTGTTAATAGTGCCGCCGATAACCTTGTCCCCGATTGTTTTATCTACCGGCAGGCTTTCACCGGTCAGCGCGCTTTCGTCCAGGGCAGCGCTGCCCTCAATAATTTCGCCGTCCACAGGTACGGAAGCACCGCTTTTTACAATCAACACATCGCCTGTTACAACCTCCTCTACAGGTATTTCTCCCTGCAGACCGTGACGCTCGACAAGTGCCGTTTTCGGCGTAAGCTTCATCAGCGCCTTAATCGCATCAGAGGTGTGGCTCTTCGCCCGTGCCTCCATAAACTTGCCGACGGTTACAAGCGCCAAAATTACGGCACTAGCTTCAAAATATAAAGCATCGGCAAAGCCCGGCAACAAATCAAGACGGTTATGACCAAAGGCATACGCCATGCCAAATACGGAATATAAACCGTAGATAAAGGACGCACCGCTGCCCACGGCAATCAGCGAATCCATATTAGGCGCACCATTTAATAGATTGCGCACCCCATGGATAAAATACTTGCGGTCGATAAAGAGCACCGGAATACACCACAGCATCTGCAGCAAAGCGTTAATCAGCTCGTTTTCCTGCCCCAGGATAAAGTCTGGCAGCGGCCAGCCCCACATGCGCCCCATGTGTTGGTAAAAGACAAGACCGGCAAAAATCAGCGAGCCGATAAGACGCTGACGCATCTCCTCCATCTCCTGTGCCGCCGTATCCTGCTGAGGTACCGGTGCTGCAACATTTGCAGCATGCACTCTCGCGCCAAAGCCCAGCTTTTCAATGCGGGCAATAATCTCTTTTTCATCCACAACGCTTTCATCAAAGGTAACGTGCGCATTATTTTTCAGCAGATTAACACTCATCTGCTCCACGCCCTGCATCCTGTTGACAACCTTTTCGATGCGCGAAGAGCAGGCACTGCAGCTCATGCCCGTTATATCAAGTAATTGTTTTTTCATCGTGGCTCCTTTCACTTACTATCTATTTGACGTAAATTTTTTTGTCTGCTATTATTATAGCAAACGCTACCTTTATTTCAAGAATGCACTATTTAGGTAGATAGTATACAAAAAGATACCGTAAAAATAACATATCAGTTTCGTTGCTCCATGCAGAAAGGATAATCCAAATGAAAGACACCATTAACGTCAACTGTCCCGTTGCTGCCACGCTGCAGCTCATCGGCGGCAAATATAAAGCATTGCTCCTGTGGCATCTGTCCGGCAAAATCCTGCGCTTCAATGAACTGCGCCGCCTCGTCCCAGAGGCTACGCCCAAAATGCTCACCCAGCAATTACGCGAGCTGGAAGGCGACGGCTTGATTGCGCGCAAGGTGTACGCCGTCGTACCGCCTAAGGTTGAGTACAGCCTGACGCCGCGGGGTGAAAGCCTATTCCCCATCCTGCAGGCCATGTATGCCTGGGGCAGCAAGCTTTTAGAGGGCGAAGGCATCTGCCCGGAATGCTCCATGAAGCCTGTGGAAGCAGAACATTGCTGCTGCCATGACAAAAACGAATAGAAACGAAAACTTCGGTAGAACGATGACACTTAGCATTCTACCGAAGTTTTTATTTGGCTATTTTATTATTACATCCCAATATCCGTTATGGCTACTGCCTACACGTTTAATAACTCCTTTTTTCTTCAGCTTTTGCAAATAATATTTTACTCTGTCCACAGACCATTCCAGTTTTGAAGCAATTTCCCTTTGCGTTAATCTGTTGTTTTGCAGCAAAGCATTTAAAATAACATTATCATCATCTGTCAAATCAGAAAAGTTACT
>CAKQHU010000150.1 GCA_934234275.1 uncultured Phascolarctobacterium sp. | reverse complement strand
CGTGTAATGATAAACTGCAGCTCCTCCGGCTTGTAAAATTCCAGGCAGCACTGTACGCCGAAGCGGTCACGCAAAGGTGCTGCTATCGCTCCCAAACGCGTGGTAGCGCCGATAAGCGTAAAATGCGGCAGGTCCAAACGCACACTGCGCGCCGCAGGACCTTTGCCGATAATAATATCTAACGCGAAATCCTCCATAGCGGAATACAGAATTTCCTCTACCGTCTTGGACAAGCGGTGGATTTCGTCAATAAACAGTACATCATTGTCGCCAAGGTTGGTCAGAATTGCTGCCAAATCTCCCTGACGTTCTATCGCCGGTCCGCTGGTAACGCGGATGTTAACATTAAGCTCGTTGGCAATAATGTTGGCCAGCGTAGTTTTGCCCAGACCCGGAGGCCCGAACAGCAGCACATGGTCCAGCGCTTCGTGGCGGGCAGCGGCAGCCTTAATGAAAATAGACAGATTATCCTTGACCTGCGTCTGACCTATATATTCATTTAACAGACGCGGACGCAGGCTGTACTGCCAGCCATCTGCTTCCTGTTCCGCCCCGGCAATAATTCTATCATCAAATTCCATAAGTTCCTCCTAGTAAGCCTTTTGCAGCCTACTGCTGCAGGCTCAAATACCGCCCAACGATTTATCTGCGAAAAATCACTTCATCATCAGTCTTAAGGCCTGCTTCAGTATTTCCTCGCTCGTCTTGGTTTCTGCGCCTTCGATTTTCTTGATTACGGGCATAATCTCACTGTTGCTGTAGCCCAAGGAAGCAAGTGCTTCGATAGCCTCCGCTACGGCGCCGCTGCCTCCGGCAGCTACCGCCTCGCCGAAGCTGTCAGCGCCTTCGGCGGCAACAGGGCCGACCTTGTCCTTCAGCTCCAGCAACAAACGCTCCGCCGTCTTTTTGCCGATACCCGGCAGCTTGGTGAGCACCTTGATATCACGGCTCTGCACCGCCAGATAAAAGGCATCCGGCTTGACTGCGGATAAAATTCCCAAGGCCATCTTAGGACCTACGCCGCTGATAGTCAGCAGCAGCTCAAAGAGGTCATAATATTCCCGGCTCAAAAAGCCGTAAAGAACAATGGCATCCTCGCGTACTGCCGTGTGGATGTGCAGGCGCACAGAGGCACCCTGCGTCAGCTGTGCCAGCTGTGCCGCCGGCATGAAAACGCGGTAGCCTACACCGCCTGCCGTTTCGATTATGCAGTTATCTATGCCCAGGCTGTCAACAGTGCCCTTCAATGAACCAATCATTTATCTGCCCTCCTGCCATCTGCGCGTAGACGCAGTGTTAATGCCGCAGATTGCCGCTGCCAGCGCATCGGCCGTATCATCCGGTTTAATTTTTTCGCGGATATTGAGCAAATGCATCACCATGTAGATAACCTGCTCCTTCGTCGCACTGCCTGTGCCTACTACCGACAGCTTAATCTGCATCGGCGTAAACTCCATCACCGGCAGTCCCTTGTTGGCCGCAGCCAAAAGCACAACGCCGCGCGCCTGGCCGACAGGAATCGCGGTAGTAACGTTGCGGTTAAAAAACAGCTTTTCGATACTCAGCAAATCCGGCTTGAAGTGTTCGATAATATCCGAAATATCATCGTAAATCTTCTTCAGCCTCAGCTCCGGCAGCATATCCTTATCCGTCAGCACCGAGCCGTAAAAAACCGGGCGCAGACGGTTGCCTGTCATATCTACCAAGCCATAACCGCAGATGGCGGTACCGGGGTCAATTCCTAAAACCAGCATAAAAAACCTCTCAAAAAACAGAAAGCAGACATCAACTGCCTGCTTTCCTTTCTGCAACTATGCTGCGCGCACATTGCAGTTACTTCGTAATAATAATATTATTCCTCGTCGTCTTCCGGCAAGTCAGCGTTGGTGTAAACGTCTTGTACATCATCGCAATCATCCAATGCGTCCAGCATCTTCTGAACCTTTTCAGCATCCTCGTCGGACAGCTCAGCCATAGTATCGGGAACCATGGTGATTTCGGACATTGCAACTTCAATATTGTTATCAGCCAAAGCCTTTTCTACATCGTCATAAGCAGCCGGATCGGTGATAATTTCGAAGCCGTCTTCGCTGCTCTTGATATCCTCAGCGCCGGCATCCAGAGCGATCATCATCAGATCGTCCTCGCTAACACCGGTTTCGGCGCTAACTGCGAAGATACCTTTTTGTTTGAACATGTAGCTTACGCAGCCGCTGGCACCCAGGTTGCCGCCGTGCTTAGAGAACACGTGACGTACATCGGCAGCGGTACGGTTACGGTTATCGGTCAGGCAGCTAACCATCATAGCAACGCCTGCAGGACCGTAGCCTTCATAGGTAATCTCCTCGAAGCTTTGGCCTTCCAGAGCACCTGCACCCTTTTGGATTGCACGTTGAATGTTGTCTTTAGGGATATTGTTAGCTTTAGCCTTGGACAGAGCCAGCTTCAGCTTCATGTTACCGGTAGGATCTGCACCGCCCATACGAACGGCAATAGTGATTTCACGGCTGATTTTAGTAGTGATTTTGCCGCGCAGAGCGTCAGCCTTGCCTTTTTTATGTTTAATGTTCGCCCATTTAGAATGTCCTGACATTGTAAATTCCTCCAAACTTTCTCTTTGCCATATTTATTTAAGCATTTACCATAATATTTTACCACGCCGGCTGTGTTTTTTCAACAGCAAACGCCGGCAGATAGCTTTATTTTGCAAAAACATCCTTAATACTGTCATAATGCAAAAAGATTCCCTGACGTGCCAGCTCCCGGATTTCTTCCAAAGTCGCCAGCTTATATTCCAGTGCCTCATTAGGGCGGATTTTTACCTGCTCAGCTGTAAACGGCAACGTAAAAAGATAGCAGTCGACGAAATAATTATCGCCCTCGCCCGGATTTTCGCGGTGATAGGTAAGCGCCGGCCCGCCAACGCAGGCAGAAACATCCAGACCGGTTTCCTCCCACACCTCGCGGTTCACAGCCTCGCGTGAGCTTTCGCCCGCCTGCACCGCACCGCCGGGAACCTCCCACCAGCCGGCAGCCCAGGCCTTCGTCAGCACGCGTCTGGTAATCAGAAAGCGTCCGTCGGCGTTGCGCACAACGCCCAGCACCGTCAGATGGTATTCCCCGTCCTGCAGTATCCAGTCGTTTTTCTTCATCGTCCGTCCGGTAAGACGGCGTTCACTGTCATAAATATCCCATTGCTCCATTTTAAATTCCCCCTCTTAAAGCAAGCGCGGCAAATATTTGAAAATCAGCCAAAAGCCACAGGTCATGGCGAAGGCAATGCTGCCGCTGTCATAATCTATATAACCGAGATACAGGCTGTTTAAGCCCGTAACAAAAACCATATTCAGCCACATAAAGCCGTAGGCCCACAATAATATCTGCACCCACAGCGGCGGCTTTTTATAGGGATGAGGCTCATTATTCTTTGTCATGCTTATCTTCCTCAT
>CAKQHU010000149.1 GCA_934234275.1 uncultured Phascolarctobacterium sp. | reverse complement strand
AATCTTCGGCTCACCCTCTTCACCAAAAAGATTATATTCATACTCTATTTGATCTATTATATCCTCAGAATAATCGTCCGCTTCTGGTGCCGTTAAATTCTTAGAGCTGATTTCGGCTAATACATTATCAAGGTATTCTTCCAGAGTAACTTTTTTCTTTTCCATACTCATCTTAGCACCTTCTTTTAAGCAAATTGATATATTTAAGATGTTCTAGATAAATATACGAAAATCCTGCACGTTAGTCTGAGCATCCGCACGTGATATATTTCTCACATTTTTCTTGACTACGAGTAAATTATGTGATATTATTTCAGCATAAGTTAGAAATATATCACATCGGAGGCGTTTTAAAAATGAAAAATTTCAGATTAACACTCAAGCAGAAATATGGCTACGCCAGCATTTTATACGGAGTCAGCATTATTCTTTTGGCAATATTTGGCAAATCAAGTAGCACACTTTTAAGTATTAGTAGCTCGTTATTAAGTTTAACAGCCGCTGTCGGATTTTTACTTACATTTTTTCTTAAATCAGACATTGATGATGAACGTGCTCTTGATAACCTTCACCGGGCTGGTTTCCGTGCTTTATTTACAATAATTCTTTTAATCAGCATCTTGCAATGTATCTTGATTTTCTGCCGTATTCCCATTGAGGCCGATAACATGTTAAAGATTATACTCGGTATCAGCTTTTCATCTTTTGGGTACTATTTCCTGTACTTTGAACGTGAATAATGAGGATGGTGCAAAATGCCTGTATTAAAAACTAGAATCCACGAACTGCGCAAGGAAAGAAAAATGCAGCAAAGCGACCTTGCAGAGCTTGTCGGTGTCAGAAGAGAAACCATCGGCAATCTGGAAAACGGAAAATACAATCCCTCGCTTAAGCTGGCAATGGATATCGCCAAGGTGTTTGGCAAGCCGGTGGAATATATTTTTCAGTTTGAGGAAGAAGAGAAGTAATTATAGTTATCATTAATAAAGAGGCTTGGTTTTGTCCCAGCCTCTTTTATATTGCATTTAGCGTTAAAGCGCATTCCACAAATTTTAGATGAACATACACAGGTATTGTCCAATAGTTTTGCTTACTAAACTTACCCTCCCAACAAAAATGGCTGGAGCACTCTGCCCCAGCCATAAAAGCCTATAAGTAAAGCTTTTAATTCACTTCTGTCGAAGCTTGTTTACAAATATCATCTCTTATTTCATTTTTTAACGGTACTGATGTGATGGTTAATTGCGGGAAATCATGAATCCATCTTAAACTTATAATAGCTTTATCTCCTTCCCACTGAAGTCTCGTATACGAATCATTAGCTTCTAATTGTTCCGGATATGTACTTGTGGGTGAGCCATATAATTCCGTAAAATTTCTTTGCAGTTCACGGAAATAAAACATATTCAATTTTTTATCATCTTCAGTACGAACAACAGACTGCCCTAAACATACAATTACGCTATATAATTTATCTTTATAAAAATTAGCATATAATACCTTAAAAGGCACTCCGTGTAAGCTTTGTATTTGTTCATCTAAATCAAAATAATACTCATCTAAACGTACACTATATTCATTACTTAAATTTAAATCAAAGTCGTAGGAGTCTACTTCTTTTTCGTCTCCTGCGTAATATTTATCACGCAGAAGTTCCGATGATTTCACTTCCTCAAACGACGAATTTAATTTAAGCCCTTGAAAACCATCCGGTTCATTTTGAAAAGCAAAACCTGTTGAACAACTAAACAGTAATAATAAGACCATTGCTAAAAAACGCATAACTTACAACCTCCTTTGTGATATGTTAATGAGTATTTTTATGAACCTTATCAGTTGATGTTATAAGATTCGCTTTGCCAGCTTAAACGACGCTGCTGCATAGTTTTTCCGTTCACGAAGCATTCTTTTATCCTTGCATACAGTCAAAAAATGCTCTCTCACTACTCTTCTATATTTATATTATACACATACCGCAATTAAAAAATCAATACTGGTAAGTATATATAAGACAAATAATATCTTATGATTTTATATTACTTTAATATGATATTCAATAGTGTGTAAAGCGCCTGCACTTTTAAAAGTATATTTCATAATTCAAAGAATATATAAGCATAAAAAAATCCTGTTGCAGATTAATTTGCTCAATCCACAACAGGACTTTTAAACGTGTCCGTATTAAATTACGCTTGTTGCACGTTAAATTACACTTTTACAAGCTGTCAGACTTTACTTGCTCAGGTACTCGTCAATAGCAGCTGCAGCCTTCTTGCCTGCGCCCATAGCGCTGATTACGGTTGCAGCACCGGTTACGATATCGCCACCGGCGAACACGCCCGGAATAGAGGTAGCGCCTGCCTCGTCAGCAACGATGTTACCGCGCTTGTTGACCTCCAAATCAGGGGTAGTCTGCTTAATCAGCGGGTTCGGGCCCTGGCCGATAGCCATAACTACCATGTCAACGTCGAGCACATACTCGCTGCCTGCGATAGCTACAGGGCTGCGACGGCCGCTGGCATCTGCTTCGCCCAGCTCCATCTTAATGCACTTCAGGCCGTTAACCCAGCCCTTTTCATCGCCCAGGATAGCAACCGGATTGTTCAGCAGGCGCAGCTCAATGCCTTCTTCCTTAGCATGGCCGATTTCTTCCTTACGCGCAGGCATTTCCTCCTCGCTGCGGCGGTACACAATATATACCTGCTCCGCGCCAAGGCGCTTCGCGGTACGCGCTGCGTCCATAGCTACGTTGCCTGCGCCAACGATAGCAGCCTTCTTGCCAACGTATACAGGTGTAGCGTAGTTCGGGAATTCGTAAGCCTTCATCAGGTTTACACGCGTCAAAAATTCGTTGGCGGAATATACGCCGTTAAGGTTTTCGCCGTCAATCTGCATAAAGTGCGGCAGACCGGCGCCGGTACCAACGTAAACAGCGCTGAAGCCTTCCTCCTCCATCAGCTCCTTGATGGTGAAGGTGCGGCCGATAACAGCGTCAACTACGATTTTTACGCCCAGCTTTTTCAGTGCGGAGATTTCATGCTGTACGATTTCCTTCGGCAGACGGAACTGCGGAATGCCGTACATCAGCACGCCGCCGGCAGCATGCAGCGCTTCGTACATGGTTACATCATAGCCCATTTTTGCCAAATCGCCGGCACAGGTCAGGCCGCTGGGGCCGCTGCCTACTACGGCAACCTTCTTGCCTTTGCGTTCTGCCAGAGCTTCCACATCGTTATCCAGGCCATGCTCACGCGCATAGTCGGCAACAAAGCGCTCCAAGCGACCGATAGCTACAGGCTCGCCCTTGATGCCCAGCACGCATTTGCCCTCGCACTGGTTTTCCTGCGGGCAGACACGGCCGCAGACAGCAGGCAGAGTGCTCTTCTGCTTAAGGATTTTATAAGCCTCGGCAAAGTTTTCCTGTGCAACCTCATGGATAAACTTAGGAATATCAATATTAACCGGGCAGCTGCCTACACAACGCGGTTTGGGGCAGTTCAG
>CAKQHU010000148.1 GCA_934234275.1 uncultured Phascolarctobacterium sp. | reverse complement strand
TGATGCCGATGGTGAAGGTCACCTTGGGAGCGGGGACCTTGAAGAGGCGGGGGAAGTCGGGATAGCGCTTGCGCAGCACCAGCACGTCCACCATGGCCAGGATGTAGCAGCCCAGCCAGGCAACGCAGACGATGTTGATGAACATATTCATGATCTCGGCAGTGCCGCCCTGGGCGCAGATGTAGATGGTGCAGACGAACATCAGCAGGAAGCAGGTGATGGTGCCGTAGATGGGAACTCTGTACTTGGGATGAACATAGCCGAAGGCCTTGGGCAGCTGGCCCTGACGGGCGAGACCGTAGAACATGCGGGGCAGGGCGGCCAGCTGGGAGTTGGCGGTGGTGAAGGAGGCCAGGATGGTGATGGTGCTCATGACCACGGCACCGATGGTGCCCATCATAGCGCGGGAGCCGTCGATGTGGGAGACACCGGAGGTCAGAAGGACGTTGATGTCGGTGTACTTCAGGGCGGCGTAGGAGAAGACGATGTCGATGAGGTAGATGGTGATGAGAGCGGCGAAAAGGGCCTTGGGAATGACCTTATAGGGTTCCTTGGTCTCCTCTGCCATGGGGCAGCAGTTCTCAAAGCCGATGTACCACCAGATGGAGGAGCCGACCGCGCCGAAGACGCCGGCCCAGCCGGTGGAGGGGAGGAAGGTGCTGCCCACGGGGGCGGCGATGCCCATGCTCTCGCCCACGCCCAGGGCGCCGCAGATGGCCAGGATCATGTAGGCGATCATCATGCCGATGGGCAGGGCGCCGGCGAACTTGCCGTAGACGCCCACGTCAAAGAGGTTGATGAGCAGGCACAGCACCAGGAACACAAGGCTCGTGATGATGGCGGGGATGCCGGTGACATCCTGCAGGGAGTAGCCGCTCATGGCCATCTGGGTGGAGCCGTCCGCCGCGGCCAGCAGGACGTAGGTGCCCAGGACTGCCAGGGTGCCCCAGAAGCGGCCCAGGGCGGGAGAGGTGTAGTCAGAGATCATGCCGCCGCCGGGGAGCATGGCGCTGAGCTCGGAGAAGGCCAGGGCGGCGCAGATGATGGGGATGAGGCCGATGAGGCCGGTGATCCACACGGCGTGGCTGGCCTGGCCGGCCACCTGGGTGACGGAGAACATGGCGGTGCCGGAGACCACGAGACCCATGGCGGCGCCATAGGTCGCGCCGAAGCCAAGGACTCTCTTCAGCTTGGTGTTGTTCTGTTCCATTTTGTTTCCCTTTCTTCCTAATCTTTTTTGTGACGGACGCCTGTCCGCCGGAGGCTCAGTTGGGGTAGACGCCGCGGATCACCGCGCTGTCCAGCACCTTGCCCCGGATGGCCCGCAGGAACTCATTATAATAGAATCCCTGCTGCAGGGGCAGCTGCTCGCTGAGGGCGAAGAGCTGGAGCTCATACTCGTGGGGCCGGTCCTCCGGCGCGGGGCCGCCGTAGCGGTTGCAGACCGGATTGTCGACGCCCAGCTGGAAGGCCCAGGTGGTCTTGCCCTGGAGAAGGGACGGGTCCCGTCCGGCATCCTCGGGAAGGCCGGAGGCGGAGGCGGGGATGTTGGCTGCCAGCCAGTGGACCCAGATGATGCCCTCACCGATGACGTTGTCATAATCGATGAAGACCAGGGCGAAGGACTGCGTGCCCTCCGGCGCGCCCTCCCAGGAGAGGGGGAAGGACAGCTGGGGGATACCCTCCTGGCTGTCCGGGGACTGCTTGCCGTACTTGGCGGCGATGGCGCCGTTCTGGAAGGCGGGGGACGAGAGGGTCAGGCTCATGGTTTCACCTCCTTTTCTCATAGAATGGGGCCGTGCCGTGCCTTCCCAGGGGCCCGGCGGCGGCCGGTCAGTGGAGGAATGCGGTATCTTCCTTTTACCATACCGCAGGACCGTTTCTCAATGAACCAAAGCCATAATTCCGGGGCCGGAAAAGGTTATATTTTGGGGTATAACTTTGGTTATAGACCGTTCGGACAAAAGTCGGAGGGCAGTTTTTGGGCACTATGACGGAAAAATTTCGCCAAATCCCGACGAGACTGGGCGAAAAGCACTTGCATCCCGGGGGGATTTCCCGTATGATGGGGGAAAGACCATTTCCGGAGGGAAGGAGGGGAAGCGGGATGCAGTATGTTGCTGTCTATGACCTGTTGGCGGTGCTGATCTTCAGCGCGGCCATGGCCTTCTGCGCCGCCGCCTGGGGCCGCAGCGGACGGCGGGAGATGCAGTCGGCGGGCTTTTTCTGCGCGGCGCTGACGGTGGACGCCGCCTTCAGCGTGGGGCAGAGCATCCTGGGCTGCAGCTACTCCACCAGCTCCGTGGCCCTCACGGCCATGCTGGCCTTCACGGTGCTGGAGATCTACTTCCTGGGGCGGACGGTCTACTCCGTCTTTGGGGAGAGCGTGGACGGCACCTTCTATATCTGGCTCTGCATCGTGGTGATCTTCATCGGGCTGCTGTCCACCGCGCCTCTGGACCTCTACCTCTGCGACTTTTTGGCGTATGTCGCCAGCATCCTGATCCTCTGCGGAATCTACTGGCACCTCTGGGCCCAGGCGGACGGGCGGCGGAAGGCCCGGGTGTCGCCGGTCTATCACTGGCTCATCGCCATCCTTTTCATCCTGGCCTGCCTGGCCATGGCCTACTCCGTGGTGAACCTCTGCCTCTTCCAGACGGCCCCCACCCGGCTGCGGATGAGCCTCTACACCAACGGCATGTGCCTGGTGACGGCCCTGGGCTTCATCCACATCTGCCAGCGGGAGCACGGGGTGCTGGTGGTGGAGGAGCGGCCGGCGGAGGCCGCGGACGACACCGAGGTCCTGCCGGAGACCGGCGAGGCGGAGGCACCGCTGCCTCCCGTGGTGCTGGAGGGAGGGCTGGCGGCCTTCTGCGAGAGCCACGAGCTCACCGCCCGGGAGCAGGAGATCCTGCGGCTGCTGCTGGCGGGCAAGAGCAACCAGGAGATCAGCGACGAGCTCTACATCACCATCGGCACGGTGAAGGCCCACATCCACAGCATCTTCGGCAAGCTGGAGATCGCCCGCCGGGGCCAGCTCCTGACCTGCTACATGGACTGGAGCGCCCGGGAAAACTGACCCCGCGCCGGAGGACCTCCGGCAAACGTGAAAAAGACCGATGGCTGCCGGCCTGGCAGCCATCGGTTTTTTGTCAGCGGGGGATCAGCGGCCCTTTTTGCGTCTGGCGCTGGGAAGTTACTCTTTGTCGGACGAAAGAACATCGACCCCGAGGATCACCTTGCAGGATTCTTCATAGTAGATTCGATAGAGTTGGCCCTCCTCGAATCCCTCCGGAAGGATCTCTTTTCTGGTCGCTACATCCAGGTAAAACTCATCCTTGTGGAATCCGTCATTGATTTCCGGCAGGAAAGTGTACGCCAGTGTGTAGGGAAACGGCGGTGCTGCAGTAGAGTCCCGGTGGTCGTAGCAAAATATGCCGACGAATTCCGCAACTTGAGGGTTGTGAATCTTATAGAGATAGTTTGCACAGTACAATGCCCCGATGAGCACGCAGACTAGAACACATATCATATCTTTTTTGTGCCGCTTTTGTTGGCGTTTCTTTTTGCTGTTTTTCCTGCTTTTGCTATAGTCGAGATAAAGGTAAATTGTCAGCGAAAAAAGCCCAAGAG
>CAKQHU010000147.1 GCA_934234275.1 uncultured Phascolarctobacterium sp. | reverse complement strand
ACGTCATAGAACTCCGCCAGTGTCCTGATAGAATTTTCATAAGTAAAGCTGCCGATGCCGGCGTAATAATGCGCCACAACCCAGCCGCCTACATTACCGATAAAGTTAGCGAAAACCACCAGCACAGGCATCATCAGCACCAACGCAATAAAGCGCGGCACCACCAGATAGCTCACCGGATTGGCAGCCATAACGCGCAGCGCGTCAATCTGCTCGGTAACCTTCATCGTGCCAAGCTCCGCCGCAATCGCTGCACCGATACGGCCGGCAACAACAACGCCTGTCAGCACCGGCACCAGCTCACGCGCCATAGCGATAGCTACAATGCCGCCTACGGAAGAGGACGCACCCAGACGCACGAATTCCTTGGCCGTCTGCACGGAAAAAACCATACCGGTGCAAAGAATCGTCATCATCACAATCGGCAGCGAGTCCGCTCCCAAAAGTGCCATCTGACGCACTACCTCCTTAGCGTTGGCATCCTTCAGCCGACGCAGTGTCGCCAACAGCAGCAGCGTCAGCTTGCCGCTGGCAGCGCAGAAGGCCAATATTCTGTTGCCCATTGCTTCACAGATAGATTTCAGCATCTTTACATCCTTATCTTCAGCTTTTTCTACTTAATTATTATACCGCCAAATTATGGCGAATGTATGACACAAAATAGCCATACTGATACAGTAACGGGAAAAATTTTGTTAAGCGAAAGAAAATATCACTCAGAAAAATTACTTGTCAACGGTAAGAACGATTTCGCTCTCACCGTCAATAATAAAATCAAAGGGATACTTCTGCTTGAACGGAGATCCCTGCAGCATACCCGCAAGCCCTGCGTCATTAGCTGCAGCCTCCGGATTGGGCGGCTGCATTTGTCCCATAGCCACATCAATAATCAGCTCGTTATTCTTATCGGCCGTATTTACGCTCTTGATATAATCGCTGAGCTTGTGGCGTGTTTCCTTTTTCTTGGCAGCGGGAACACCCTCGGACTGCTGCTTGCGCAGCAATTCGATAGCCCAGGCCATGCTGCTGCCGCCGCGCACGTTCAGTGCCAGCTTGCCGCCCGGATGATCCTTAGGCACCTTAAAATAAACTGTCTTGGTAAATTCTTCGCCACGGTAAGGCTTCATAGTAACATCAACAGCTACCTTATCACCGGGCTTAACCTTGGCGCTCTTGGTGCGCACGTTAAGAATCTCCGCTACCTGCACCGCATTGCTGACCTCTGCCTCTACGTTAATGCCGTAAATCTGCACAGGCTCAAACTTGTTCTGCATCAGAATCGTTACAGCCTCCGTCAGCTCCGCATCCAGGTTTTTCAGCAGCGCGTCATTGGAATAATACATATTTTCGCGGTCAATCGTCAGCATTTCCTTTTTGCTGTCCACGCCGGTAATGGTAAAATGCAGCTTGGCCGTACCGCCGCCGTTGCGGTCCACAGTCTTGCTCACTGTATTTACTACGGCAGCATCCACCATCGAAGGCACCAGCTGCTCGTCGTCAATCAGGCGCATGCGCATGCTGTTGGCCTGTCCGCGGCTGCTGTCGTTAACCGTAACAAACATAGGAATAGAAGCAGGCTGCTTGCCTACTACACCGCCGATACCGCTGGAACGGTCCTGTGTAATGCTGCCGATAGCTTCGCCCAGATTGCCTACCTTATAGCTGCTTTGCAGGTTAGGAACTACGCCCAGCACCCACACCTTATTCATAAAGAAATTGCTGCTGCCGCGCTGCATAAAGGGATGGCCGAAGGCCAAAATCTTACCGCTGTCATCGGTCCAGGTAACAGTGCCGAGAGCGCCAAGAGTCATATCACCCTGCATCAGAGCAACACCGACACTGCTGCCGGGCTCCAACGGCTTATCGCTGGAAGCGCCTGTGCCGCCGCTGTTGACAGCAGTCAGGCCGAAGGGCTGCAGCTTCTCCTGCAGATATTCCATACCGTATTCCGTAAAACCGCCTGCCATCAGCGCCGTTCCCTTAGGAATCCAGTCGGCCGGCAGCTCTCTCGGTTCGTCCAGAAGCGGCAGCATTTTGCCGATTGGTGTCAAAAAGCAGTAATGCGGGTCGTTGAAGGTCTTGCCGAAGGCCACAGCACCGACAAGTCTGCCGTCTACATAAACAGGACTGCCGCTCATGCCCTGAGCAACACCTCCTGTCTTTTCAATCAGATCGCCGTAAAGGCGCACAAAAATATTATAACCCATAGCTTCACTGCCGCTGACACCTAAAATTTCTACATTGAAGGTTTCAATAGTATCACCGCTGATAACGGTTTTGCCTATGCCCTGCATACCTGCGCGCAGGTCACGCACCGGCATCAGAGGAACATTGGCGGCAGCTGCCGTCAGCAGCTGGCAGCAAAACAATAATGCTAATAAAAATACTCTCATACTCGCTCCTAAAAATAAAATATTTACCGGTCTGCTTCCGGTACTTACGTCATAATACTACAAAAACCGGCGGCTAAGAAGCTCGCCGGTTTTCTTTACCGTTATTCACTAACCTTAGCTACAACCTGCTGTGCCTCAATCTTATCACCGGGTTTAACCAGTACCTGGCTAACCTTACCTGCAGTTGTAGCACGTGCAGCAGCAATACTGCCGCCCGCTATAGATTTTACCTTTACCAGAATGTCACCCTGCTTAACCTGGGTGCCCTCCTGTACCAGTCCATCGGCAACTACAATACCGCTGACAGCGGCGCGCTGGTCAGTCACAGCAGCACAGCCAACGGCAGCAAGTGTAAAGATGCCTAAAGCGGCAATAGTCAAAATCACTATCAACTTTTTACCCATGTGACTCACCTCATTTCAGATATATTTCTCTAACATAAATTATACAGCCTCAGCAATATTTTGACAAGTGAACAGACTGTAAACAGCTCTTAAATAAAACATTATGAAAATCATCTGCAGTTAAAAATTTACCGGCACATAATTTTTTACGCTTTTTTTGCCTATCCTACCCGAAATCACCCTTTGGGGTAGGGTGCAAAAGCGTTTTTTTGGCTATAATATAAGCATCAAAGAATATAATTTCCACATCTGGAAAGGAGATGTTGTTATGAAAATCAAAAATTTTGCTATCGGAGCACTGGCAGCAGCAATGCTCTTCACCGGCACATCTGTTATGGAGGCAGCAGTCTATAATACCTCCGCAAGCAGACTCCCTACTAATATTGACTCCCGCTGCGGCAGAACAGAAGCCTTTCTGCTGAAAAATACCCGCTTTGATGTAAAGCATACCATGACCGAAAAATATGCTGAGGAATATGTTGCTCCCTGCTTCAGCCGCAAGGGCATCTACATCAGCGATATGGAGGCCAAAGCTATTGCCTTTGCCGCCTTGCAGATGTATGATGTGCAGCAAAGCAGCAACGGCTCCACAGTGAGCTTCAGTGCCAAGGGCGAAGCCGATTCCGGTGACGGTGATTACTGGCTGACTACTATTTATGATAACAAAAAATATATCAATGCCTTTATCAGTACCTACGATGAGCTCCGCACCGAAAATGCACACTCTATCCCTGCCAGCAAAAGCTATGCTCAATACGGGGACAGCATGTCTGCCGAAAGTTTGCAATACTCCAATCAAAGAATATCCAACCTCTACAGCAAATTTGAAAACATGGACAGCTATTGGGCTCCCGGCGTAAGACTGGTTTTAACCGGTGACTATG
>CAKQHU010000146.1 GCA_934234275.1 uncultured Phascolarctobacterium sp. | reverse complement strand
AGCATGCCGCATTGGCGCCGTGTTATGCAAGGCCATAGCGCAGCTAACCTGATGCCTGTGGTAGCAGCAAACCGCATCGGTCTGGAAACTGTGGAGCCCTGCGAAGGCAATGCAGGCCAACAGTCCTCCTTGCTGTTTTACGGCTCTTCCTTCATGACCGACGGTACCGGTGAGCTTGTGCAGGACGCATCGCGTGATCAGGAAGAAATTCTTTATGCGGAGTATGATTTGGCAGCCTTGGCTGAGGACAGACTGAGCTGGGGACTGTTCCGCGATCGCAGACCGGAATGTTACGGTAAAATTGCCGGTAAGTAAATATTGAAGCTATAATAAAAAATCACAATCGGTTAAGAAAGTAACCGGTTGTGATTTTTGTCTTATCCGATATTAAGCTCGTGCTTTAAAGCTTCCTGTAAAATTTTGGAGAAGTTCAGCTTCTTGGCAATCGTTGCATCGTTTAACCATTTGGGGATGGTGAGAGTTTTTTGAATATCTCATCCTCCTGCCTTATCATCAGGCAGATACATAATGGTTATGCTGTAAATAATGATAGTGCAGACTGCCAGACAAATAGCTATTATTATGAACAGCTTTAGCCAGGGGATTTCCTGCTGCAGATATTTGCGGCAGTAGCGCCAGAAGCAGGTGATAGTGAAGATGTTGAAGATGCTGCCTAAGATGAGCATAGTCCAGACGCTTTTTGCGAGCGGCAGATAGGACAGGCTGAGGTTAATTGCCGCAAGCACAGGCATAGCGGTCATGGTGTTGTAGATTTTGCCGTCTGCTATGGCAAAGCTGGCAGTGAGCATTATGCTGCCTAAAATCAGCGGCAACAGTGAGGCACAAAGCAGCTGTGTACTGCTAAAATTATATTGCTGCAGCCTGCTGCGCCAGAGAAAACGCCCGAAGAGCTTGTAAAGAATAAATGCATAAAGTGTTGTCAAAATAGCGCTGGCAAGAGTATCCATGCCGCCGAAGCCGATGATAGCAACAAGAAAATGTATTACAAAAAAGCCCAGGGCACCTAAAAAGAAGAAGAGCTGGTTATAAAGCCAGTACCAAAAGGCCAATGGCAGAAAAGTACGCATAGCAGAACCTCCTCACATAATGTATTCAGCAAGTGCTTGTTGATGGTTTAGTGCTTACTTTTATTATAATATGAGTGCGGTAAAAATGCTATGCTTTTGCTTTTGTATAATTTAGATAAGAGTGGTGAAGAAAATATAAAAAGCGTTCTGCCGCTTGGGGCAGAACGCTCAGAGGTTAACAGAAGCAGGCTTATACCAGTCCCAGCCATTTCCAGTAGGTCATACCCAAAAGCATAATCAGGCAGAAGCCGATGATGGTCAGCGGGATGCCGCAACGGACGAAGTCACGTACCTCGAAGGTATTGGTGCCGTAGGCAATCATGTTCTGCGGCGCGTTGACCGGTAAAATAAAGCCGAAGCTTACGACGTACTGCAGAATCATCGTCATGCCGATAACGTTAACGCCGGGTGTTTTGAGCTGCTGCAGCACAGAAATGATGATAGGAATGATGGCGGCAGCAAGGCCTGTAGCGCTGGCGAAGCCCATATGCACGATAATCAGGAACAGTGCCATGATTGCCAGTACCATAATGGTGGTGGAGTTAGACAGGTCAAAGGTGTTGACGATAACGTTGGCCAGCCAGGTAGCTGCTTTGGTGGACAGCAGGGCGTTGCCTAAGGAAATACCTACACCGAAAAGAACAACGGTGCCCCAGTTGATTTTATGAACAACCTCTTCCCATTGCATAACACCGATTTTCGGCAGCATCAAAATGCTGATAGCGACAATAGTGCTGGTGGAGGTGTCGATGACATGCAGCTTTTTTTCTGTCGTCCATAAAACGAGCAGGCAGATGGAGATGCATAAAAGCTTAATTTCATCCTTGGTGATTTTGCCCATATCATGTAAAAGCTTTTTGACTGTCTGCTGACCGCCGGGGATTTCGTCGATTTCCGGCGGCATCAGGAACATCATAACATGATACAGGGCAAAGCTCATGAGTACGGCAAAGGGAGCGGCGGCAATGAACCAGTCCAGCCAGGAAATATCTACTCCCAGCTGCGAGCGGATGAAGTTGATGGCTACCATGTTTTGAGCGGCAGCCGTCTTGATGCCGACGTTCCAGACGCTGTCGACCTGAGCTACGGTAATCATCAGCATACCAGCGAAACGGCTTTTGAGCGGTACGCCGAAAGCGCTGATCATACCGAGAACAATAGGTACAAGGCAGGCGACGCGGGCTGTGGTGCTTGGTACAAAGAAGCTGAGGATAAAGCCGCAGCAGATAACGCCGATAACAACACGGTTAGCCTTAGCGCCCAGCTTGGACAGAATGACGAGAGCAATACGCTTATCAAGTCCTGTCTTTGTCATAGCGGTGGCCAAAAACATGGCGGCGGCTACCAGGCAGAAGGCTGTGGTGGAAAAGCCCTTGAGGCCCATGCCGAGGCCTGCGGCAGTGCCGAAAATTTTACCGGTTGCAGGGTTAGGCGCAAAGCCTATAAGTACTGCCATGAGTGCGATGATAACACCGGCACTGACAGGGTAGGAGATTGCTGTTGTGGCCCAGACAATGACGGAAAAGACCATGATGCCGAGCATTCGTTGTCCTGCGATTGAAAGGCCGTCCGGCGTAGGGCAGGCGACGATGCCCAGAAGAACGATAAGCGCGATGTAAAAGCCGTACTTTTTGAAGAATCCTTCCGGCTTTTGTGTAGTGATTCTTTTTGCTTCTTCCATAATTAAAACCCCTCTCAATAAAAACATATGGAAAAACACGAAAGCCCGATTTGTCGTCTGCTTTGACAAATCGGGCTTAACTATATCTACAGTATAGCGCTTTTGTGTGATTATGCAAGAAAAATTCTTGAGAGGGATAACATTTATGAGTAATTGTAATAAGCTTTACAATTATTCCTCAACGTAATTGTTGGCTTTATCATAAAGTTCAGCAACATCCTTGGAAGGACCGCCGCTGAGCAGGGAAACAATGACGCCTGCTACAAGGCTGGCCAAAAAGCCGGGGATAATTTCGTAGATGCCGGTGGAAGCTGCCATAGTCAGGTACCAGCCGATGTCGACAACAGCACCGACGATGATGCAGGCTACCGCACCCTGGAAGGTGAAGCCGCGCCAGAAAAGGCTGAGCATGATAGCAGAGCCGAAGGCTGCACCGAATACGCCCCAGGCGTTGGCAACCAGCTCCATAATGCTGCCTGCACGCGGGGAATCGGCAATAAGCAGAGCAACGAAGGAGATAACGAGTACAACGATACGGCCAGCCCAAAGCATTTCCTTGTCACCGGACTGGTATTTGCGGATTACCGGCTTATAAACGTCGCTGGCAAAGGCAGATGCGGAAGCGAGCAGCTGACTGGAAGCAGTGCTCATGGAAGCTGCCAACACGCCGGAGAGCAGGATACCGCTCATCAGAGCCGGGAAAATGCTGCGAACCATGGCGATGAATACCAAAGAGTTTTGGTTGATGTTTTCATCCATGCCCAGATACATACGGCCGACAACGCCTACCATAGTAGCGAAGAAGCAGATGAGGGCAGTCCAGCTGATAGCGATAACAGCGGATTTCTTCATTTCCTTCTGGGATTTGAGGGACATGAAGCGGATGATGATATGCGGCATACCGAAGTAGCCCA
>CAKQHU010000145.1 GCA_934234275.1 uncultured Phascolarctobacterium sp. | reverse complement strand
CATTAGGAGCTCTTTTTCTTTACTCACCGCTTAAGCTCTTTTTAACCCCGCCACAATGGCGGGGTTTTTGCATACAAAAACCGCACCAACGTTAAACGCTGATGCGGTAATAATTCTATTTTCATTTTACAGCCTGAGCTACAGACTGATTCATCTCAACGCGGCCAACGGCGGCAACAGGCTCAACTTCAGCCTTTACTCGCTCCCAGATAACGAACTTAGCCTTGCTGAAGCCGTTAAATGTAGTTGCACTGGCGGAGGTATAGGCACCGCAGCTGGGAACCAGCAGCAAATCGCCAACCTGCAGCGGCACGGTCAGGCGTCCGCGGAACATAATATCCAGGGAATCACAGCTCGGTCCTGCAAACGTCGCTGCCACCTTTTCATCCCCCTCACGGAAGCTGATGAGCTTGAAATCCCATTGGTCAAAGAGTACACCGGAGAAGGTTCCGTATAAACCCTCATCGAGGAAGTACCATGGCTGACCGCCACGCTCGGTAACGCCGATGACGCTGGTAATCAGATTAACCGCCGTACCGCAAATATAACGGCCCGGTTCGGCCCAAATTTCGGCATCGGAAAAATCCTCATCCAGACGTGCGTTAATCTGGCGCAGCATTTCCGGCAGGTTAAATTTCACCTTCGGCTCAGGTATAGGGAAGCCGCCGCCGATATCCAACACACGCAGCTTCAGACCTGCTGCCTCAGCCTCCTCAAACAGCTCACGTGCAATATCCAGCGCATGCAGATAAGGATCAGCGCTGACAGTTTGGCTGCCTACATGAAAGGCAATGCCGGCCATATCAAGGCCTGCTTCCTTAGCCTGCTGCATCAGTGCCAGCGCATTTTCACGCGCTGCACCGAATTTTTTATTCAGGTCAACATGTGCCGAAGAATTGTCGATACGCAGTCTGAGCAGTACAGTCGCATCCGGGCACTGTTTTTTTATTTTATCTATTTCACTGGCGCTGTCAAAGGTCATCTTGCGTACACCACAGTTACGGCAGGCTTCCAGCCCTACGCCCGTCTTTACCGGATTAGCGTAAATCAGACGACCGCCATCCACACCCATATCATGCAGGGTGCGGATTTCTCCGTCGCTTGCTACATCAAAGCAAGAGCCCATATCTGCCATCACCCGCAAAATTTCCGGATGCGGATTAGCCTTAATCGCGTAATGAATCTTGACACGCGGCATATATTTTTTCAAAACCTTGTAGTTCTTTTTGATTTCATCAAGAGAAAGTACTAACAGCGGTGTACCGAAACGTACCGCTAATTTTTCTACAGCCTGCTGGCTTATTTGGAAATGTTTTTTATTACTCATAACACTCTCCCCTTGCTATTGCATTATTTTTTCTTCTATGATTGTACCACAATAATCTGAAAGTACAATAGGAAAACGGCAAAAAATTGATTTTTTTCGAGGAGAACGGGAAAATTTTCCAATAATCACGGATTGGCTCATTTTTGACTGTAAAATAGCGAAAATTTCGCCATAAAACATATGAAACAACAGAAACATATCTTAATACGGCAAGCAAAAACAAAAGCGCTGAAATGCCTGTTAAAGAACATCTCAACGCTTATTCTTATTCAGCTGTATCTGCGCAGCTTATTTTTTCGGAGCGGGAATTACATCGCAGCCCATGTAAGGACGCAGAACCTCAGGAACAACTACGCTGCCATCAGCCTGCTGATAGTTTTCCAGAATAGCAGCAACGGTACGGCCAACAGCTACACCACTGCCGTTAAGGGTATGTACAAATTCCGGTTTGGATTTTGCATCACGACGGAAGCGGATGTTGGCACGGCGTGCCTGGAAGTCCAGGAAGTTGGAGCAGGAAGAAATTTCACGGTAGCAGTTTGCTGCCGGCAGCCATACTTCGAGGTCATAGGTGGTAGCAGAGCTGAAGCCCAGGTCACCGGTGCACAGACGTACAACATGGTACGGCAGGCCCAGTAATTGCAGAACTTCTTCAGCATCGTTGGTCAGCTTGTCCAGCTCAGCCCAGGATTCTTCCGGTTTGGTGAATTTAACCAGCTCAACCTTATTGAACTGATGCATACGGATCAGGCCACGGGTATCACGGCCTGCAGCACCGGCTTCTGCACGGAAGCAAGCGCTGTATGCGGTATATTTCAGCGGCAGTTCGTCGCCGGTCAGAATATCATCACGATGATAGTTGGTTACAGGAACCTCTGCAGTAGGAATCAGGTACATATCGCCATTTTCCAGCTTGTACATATCCTCGGCAAATTTCGGCAATTGGCCGGTGCCCTGCATGCTTGCACCGTTAACGATGAACGGCGGGAAGAATTCGGTATAGCCATGCTTTCTGGTGTGTACATCTAGGAAGAAGTTGATAACGGCACGCTCCAGACGGGAACCCATGCCACGATAGAATACATAACGTGCACCGCTAACCTTAACGCCACGTTCGAAATCCAGAATGCCCAGGTTTTCACCGATATCCCAGTGAGCCTTAGGTTCAAAATCAAATTTAGTCGGTTCGCCCCAGGTGCGGATAACCGGGTTGCAGGTATCATCCTTGCCTACGGGAACATCTTCTGCGGGAACGTTAGGAATAGTCAGCAGAATGCTTTTGATTTTTTCTTCAATCTCTTTCAGTTCCTTGTCATCTGCAGCAATTTTATCGCCGAGAGCACGAACTGCAGCCATCTGCTCAGCAGCATCCTGACCAGCTTTTTTCAGCTTGCCAATCTCTTGAGATGCAGTGTTGCGTTCTTTCTTCAGTGCTTCTACCTGTTGGGTAATTTCACGACGTTGTTTATCCAAATCCAGGAATTCAGTCAAATCAAGGCTGCCATTACGGCTTTTTACAGCCTCTTCGACCAGCTTCGGATTTTCGCGGACGAATTTTAAATCTAACATAATATAGCCTCCAAATAATTTATCATAACTTATATTGTAGCATAAATCCCGTCGGGATAAAAGATTTTACTGCAATTTTTAATAGTCAATTCCCTCATCGCGACGTGCAAGATAGCGGATTGCCGAAAGAGCAGCCTTTTGTCCCTGACCGGCAGCACGGTTTACCTGCCAAGGCTGACCTGTGCAGTCACCGCCGGCAAAAACGCCTTCAATATTTGTTTGAGCCTGATCATCAACATAAATGCTGCGGCCACGGATTTCCAATCCCGGCAGGAAGCTGTTGAGCGGGTCGCTGGCACGGAAAACAAAGGCAGCCTTAACGCTGTAAAAATCATCGCCTGCACGCAGGCCGGTAACCTTGTCGGTACCGGTAATTTCTGTCGGCTTATCCAGCACTACAGTAATATTTTTCTTTTTAGGCGGAACAAAACCGGAATACAGCGGGAAGAAGAATACATGCTCGCACTGGTCTGCCAGATATTCAACCTCTTCCAAAGCATCAGGTACTGTAGCAATAGCAGCAACGGACTTGCCCTTATATTTATCAGCATCAACAACAGCGCAGTAGCTTACACCCTTGCCCAAAAATTCCTTTTCACCGGGGAAAAGGGTAGAGCGGGAAATACCGGTTGCCAATACTACGGAATCCGCAGAATATTCACCATGCGGCGTACCCAGCATAAAGCCTTCGCCTACCTCACGCAAAGAAATAATTTTGGCCTCAATAATATCTACTTCCATCTGCTTGAGATGATTTACAAAAATATCCATAAGCGCAGTACCGGAAATATCGGGTAT
>CAKQHU010000144.1 GCA_934234275.1 uncultured Phascolarctobacterium sp. | reverse complement strand
GCTGGTTGAGCTTGCCTCCGGCAGCCGCTACCTGCTCATAGCGCAGGTTATAAATCTTTGGCTTCAGCTCCAGCACGCTGTAATCAACAACCGTAGCCTTGATAACGTCCTCCAGCTCAAGAATCTTTTTATCTGTCAACAGCTTGCAGTCCTTAACGCCTGCTGCCTGCAGCTTAGCTGCCGTTGTGTTGTCCACTACCGTGGCCGCCACAACCAGACTGCCGAAGAAATCACCCTTGCCGGATTCATCACTGCCTGCCCACAGACCGTTGCTTACTGTTGCTCCTGCGGCTGCAGGCTGCAGCTCATAAGACGCAGGCTGCACTCCCTCCAGCAGCAGCAGTAATCTTTGCTTTAAGGCACTGTCGCCGTTATAAACGTGCGTCAGTCCCTTTTTGCCGTTATATATATTCACGGATGCCTTAGCCTCGCAAAACTGCACTGCAATCTGCTGACCATAATTAATCGGCTTATCCTTAACAATACTGAAACCATCCTGACGGATTTTTTCTGCAGCCTCTGCCAAATAATCGGCAAAAGCCTTAGGTGTCAACTGTTTCACGCCTATTCTCCTCTTTGCACATAGTTTTTCGCCTTCCACTCCTCAAAGAGCAGATAAATTAACGGAACAACCACCAGCGTCAGCAAAGTGGAGGTTGTTAAGCCGCCTATCAGCACCACGCCCATAGACTGGCGCAGCTCTGCACCCTCGCCGATGCCGAGAGCAATCGGCAGCATACCGAGTATCGTAGACAATGTTGTCATCAGAATAGGACGCAAACGCAGCGAGCAGGCCAGGAGCACTGCCTCGCGTATAGACATACCCTTTTCCCGCTCCTGATTGGCATAGTCAATCAGCAGAATTGCATTTTTGGTAACCAGGCCCAAAAGCATCGTAAAGCCAATCATGCTCATCATGTTCGCCGTCTGTCCTGCAACAAGCAGGCCCAAGATAGCGCCGATAATCGCAAACGGCAGTGATACCATGATAATCAGCGGCTGCGAAAAGCTTTCGAACTGCGCCGCCAGCACCATATATACCACAACTATTGCCAGAATAACTGCCTTGTAAACCTCTTTAAAGGAGCGCGCCATATTATCGGCCTGACCAATCATCTTATAGTTATATCCCGGCGGCAAATTCAGCTCAGGAATATATTCGTTGCGCACCTTGCTGATTAAATCACCGGGCGAGATACCGACTGTATTAGCATAAACAACGATCTGACGCTGCTTATCCTCACGCTCAATGCGCGTAGGACCGCTGCCATAACGCACATCTGCGATATCACCCAGACGGATAAACTGACCTGCGGAAGAAGAAATGCGCAGGTTCATCACATCATTGATATTAGTGCGCTGACTTTGCTCCAGCTGCAGAATAATATCATAATCATTGTCGCCGATAGTATAGCTGTTGCTGGTGCTTTTGCCCATAATAGCCATTTCGATAACCTTACCGACCTCCGTAGCATCAAGACCGAACTCGCTGGCCTTGGCATGGTCCAGCTTAACTACGATTTCCGGCTGCTCTTCCGAATCGGATATATCAACGTCGGTCGCACCCTCAGTCTGGCGCAACATATCTGCCAGCTGCTGGGCGTAATTTTTCAGCTCCTTGATATTGCTGCCGCGCAGACCGATCTGTACCGGACGGCTGTCACCGCGGCCGCCGCCCTGATTAGATACAACAGTAACCTTCAGGCCTTCAACATTTCGGAAGCGCCCGCGCAAATCATCCATAATCTGCTGCATACTGCGCTCACGCTCATTGCTTGGCTTCAGGCGGATATCAAGCGACCCCTGGTTAACGGGATTACGGCCGTTGCCGACATTAAGTGCCACGATTTTAACCTCCGGCAACTGAGAAATCTCCTGCTGCAGCGGTTTGGCTAACTCTACAGTTTTTTGCAGACTGGTACCGATAGGCGCCTTAACATTAACGCTGAACTCTCCTGAATCATAGGTAGGCTGAAATTCCGTGCCCACAAAGGGAAGCAGCAGCAAATTCAGCAGCAGCGAAATAATGCCTACGGCAACAACCTTCTTCGGTCTTTCCAAAGCCCAGACCATCAGGCTGTCATACATTTCACGCACGGCCTGAAAGCCTGCTTCGAATTTATCAAGAGCCCTCTGCACAAAATGCGTGCGCTCCTTGCTGCTCTGCTCCTCGGTTTCCACCTTAATCCAGTACGCCGAAACCATTGGCGTAAGCGAAAAGGCTACGATAGTCGAGAACGCTACCGCAAAGGCGACCGTCAGACCGAACTGCTTGAAGAACTGGCCGATTGTTTCACCCATATTGCCGATAGGCACAAATACAGCCATCAGGCTCAGGGATGTTGCCAAAATCGCCAGCGTCAGCTCCTCCGTCGCTTCCCTGGCTGCCACAAACGGCGTCTGCCCCATCTCGATATGGCGGAAAATATTTTCAATTACTACAATCGCATCATCAATCAAAATGCCGACTGCCAGACTCAAAGCCATCAATGACATATTATTCAGCGTAAAGTCCATAACCTTCATCATAAAGAAGGTGGCGATAATAGACGTAGGAATACACAGACCGCCGATAATTGTCGCACGGAAATTGCGCAGGAAAAGATATGTTATCAAAAGCGCCAGAAAACCGCCGAAAAGAATCGCATTCCAGACATCCGCAATATTATCGCGGATATAATTGGACTGGTCGCGCACCTTATCAACGATGATATCCGGTGGAAGATTGCTGTGCTTCAGCTCCTCCATCTTGGCATTGACATTATCGGTAACATCAACCGTATTGGTTTTGGACTGCTTGCGCACAAAGGTCATTACACAGGGAACGCCATTGGCGCTGGCAAAGGTATCCTCATCCTCCCAGGAGTCAAGCACATCGGCAATCTCACTGATATAAACCGGTCGGCCGTTGTGATTAGCAACTACCACCTGCTTGATATCATTAATATTGTTATACTTACCCAAGGTACGCACAGTAATTTCCATAGCGTCATTTTTCGCCTTGCCGCCGGGGGTATTATAGTTGTTGGCGTTCAGCTTGCTGCGCACAGTCTGGTAGGCAATACCGTATTCCGCCAACTTTTCCGGCTTCAGCACAATGCGGATAGCACGCTGGCTGGCACCGACAACGGTAACCTCGGAAACACCCTCCACCATCTGCAGCTCATCCTTGATGTTATCCTCTACAATGCGACGGATTTCACCACGGCTGCGCGAGGGCGAAGCAAAGGTATAAGCTACAATCGCGCGAGAGTTAAGGTCAACCGTCTGCGTTACCGGCTCATCAATATCATCCGGCAAAGCCTTACGCACGCTGGCAACCTTTTCACGCACCTCACTGGCCTTCACCTGCGGGTCTACACCGATATTAAATTCCAGAACCGTTTCACTGTAGCCCTCAAGCACAGTGGAAGACAACGTCTTGATACCCGAAACCTGGCTGACGCGGTTCTCAATCGGCTTAGTAACCAGCGTTTCCATTTCCTGCGGCGAAGCACCGCTATAAGTAACACGCACGCTGACAATAGGCAAATCAACATCAGGATTCAGATCAACGCCGATTTCCGGATAGCAGCGGATACCGAACACAACCAACAGCAAAATAAACATGGTAGTAAAGACCGGCCGCTTGATAAATGTTCCAATCATCGTTATTTACCAGCCTTTTTCAAATCTATCTTGCTGCCTTCACGCAGC
>CAKQHU010000143.1 GCA_934234275.1 uncultured Phascolarctobacterium sp. | reverse complement strand
AAGTTGTTGGGATACAGATACATAACGCGAATCCACTTGATGCCATCAAGCTCGTTCAGGTCACGCAGCAGCTGCGGCAAAAGCAGCTTGCCGGTGAGGTCCTCGCCATAGCGGGTGGTATCCTGCGCCACGACAATCAGCTCCTTGGTGCCGTGAGCAGCCAGGCTTCTTGCCTCTGCCATAACCTCATCATAAGGAAGGCTGGTGTAGGGACCGCGCAGCTGCGGAATAATGCAGTAGGAGCAGCAGTTGTCGCAGCCCTCGGCAATTTTCAGATACGCCATGTAACCAGGCGTAGTCAGCATTCTGGGCAGAGCCTGTACATTTTTGCTTTCCAGCTTCTGCAGATGCTTTACGCGCTTGCCTGCCAGCACCTGGTCGATAACCCAACCGATATCGGTGAAGCTGTCGGTGCCGACGATAGCGTCAACCTCAGGCATACTTTCGAAAAGCTCGTCTGCATAGCGCTGGCCGAGGCAGCCTGTCATAATCAGATATTTGCAGCTGCCCTCCTCCTTGTATTGCGCCATTTGTAAAATTGTGCTGATGGATTCTTCCTTCGCACTTTCGATAAAACCGCAGGTATTAACAATAATCAGTTCGGCATCTGCGGGATCATTGGTAATCTCCAGCTGCTTATCCTTGATAATACCCAGCATAACTTCAGAATCTACCAGATTTTTGGGACAGCCGAGGCTGACCATACCTATTTTCATTCTTTACCTCCAAAACCTGCTGCCCTCACCCAAGCTGTCGGGACAGCAAGCAAGAGCATAAATCATTATAATCTAATTCACTATTCACTGATGACTAATCACCAGCCACTAACAACTATTTACTGAATCTAACCTTACTCAGCCACTTATTTGTCAGGCCGTCCTGCTTAACAGGCTCCAGATAACTGCTGTTGAGCCAGATTTTATCGGCATCGGCGGCAGCCTCATCAAAGCCGCGCGGGAACAGGAAAAGATAGCCTGTAGCGTTTTCCTGCGCAATCGTCTGCACCTGCGGACTTGTCAGCAGCCATTCCATAACCGCAAGTCCCTGCAGATCATCGGCAGTATTCTTGAACAGGCCTACGCAGAAAAGATTTACCGGCGTACCCTCCTTGGGATAGACAACATAAGCAGGAAATTTATTTTCCAGATATTTAAATACGTAGCTCTGTCTGGTAATAGCCACATCCGCATCACCTACCGCCGCCATGCGCACTGGCGTAAAGGGAAACTTGGAATATTGCCCGATAAAGCGGTTGATATTGCCTAAATACTCCAGCGATTCATCCTCGCCGAAGCGGTCTGCCAGACCTGCCAGAAAGTTTTGCGTGCTGTTGCTGTCGGATAAATTTTCCAGAGCAATGCGCAGCTGCTCTTTCCCTGCCAAATCCTGCCAGCTGCAGATATTGGCCTGGCCGACAGTACGGGCGTACTGCTGGTTGACCAGAAAAACTATCGGATCATAGAAAACGCCGTACCAGCTTAAATCCGCGTCACGGAACTTCTGCGGCAGTCTGTCGCCATCGGCAAAGGCCACAGGCTTCAGCCTTCCCTGACGCTTCAGGCCTGCAAGCGTGCGCTGCTCGGCCAGCACAACGTCCGGCAGCTCTCCTCCGGGCTTCAGCTCGTAAATGGCCTTCAGCTGCAGCTTGGCCTTATTATCCTTGTTGAAGGCTTCCACCAGATTTTCAGTAAATTTATTATCAAGCTCGGAATACAGGATAACGGTTTTTTCCCCTGCGCTCTGTACAGGAGCAGGCTGCTCACCGCAGCCTCCCGTCAGTATTCCGGCCAAAATCAGCACTAAAAAGATACAACGGATCATCTCATCCCTCCGTTACTATCTGCGGCGCTTATCCTCACGCCTTTTTCCACCGGTACTGCCTGAAGCGGTACTGCGGGTTGTATTACGCTTCGGGCCGCGAGATGCATCACGCTTCGCGCCTCGCGCTCCGCCGCGCTGCTCCTGCTCGGTATGCAGCAGGCATTTATGTCCGCTGCCCACGAGGTCCATACGGCCTGCCTTCTGCAGCGCCTCCAGCACCAGCTTGCGGTTACGCGGAGCACGGTACTGCATCAGCGCACGCTGCATTGCCTTATCATGCGGATTGCGGGCCACAAATACGGTTTCGCCGCTTTCCGGGTCGATGCCGGAATAATACATCGCCGTCGCCGCACTGCCGGGAGTAGGAATAAAGTCCTGCACCTGCTCCGGATTGTGCTTGATGTCACGCAAAAACTCTGCCAGCTCAATGGCATTGTTCAGCGTGCAGCCCGGATGGCTGGAAATAAAGTACGGCACCAGATATTGCGGCAGGCCGATTTCTTTATTTTTTTGCGCATAAAGGCGCATAAACTTCAGATAAACTTCCTTGCCGGGCTTGCCCATACGCGCCAGAACCTGCGGTGCGATATGCTCAGGCGCCACCTTCAGCAGACCGCTGATGTGATAGCGGCACAGCTCATCGAGGAAATCCTGCTTTTTATCCGCCAGCAGATAATCATAACGGATACCGCTGCGGATAAACACCTTCTTGACGCCCGGTAAAGCGCGCAGCTTGCGCAGCAGTGCTATATAATCGCTGTGGTCGGCATCAATATTGGGGCACGGCTTGGGGAACAGGCACTGTCTGTCCTTGCACACGCCGTATTTCAGCTGCTTGGCACAGGAAGGATGGCGGAAGTTGGCCGTAGGGCCGCCGACATCATGGATATAACCCTTGAAGCCGGGAAGCTTTATCAGCAGCTTTGCCTCGCGCAGAATAGATTCATGGCTGCGCGTCTGAATAATACGTCCCTGATGCGCATGAATAGCGCAGAAGGAACAGCTGCCGAAGCAGCCTCTGCTGCTGACTAAGCTGAACTGAACCTCCTCCAGCGCCGCCACGCCTCCCTTGGCATCGTAGCTCGGGTGCCAGTTACGCATATAGGGCAAATCGTAGATAGCGTCCATCTCCTCCATCGTTAAGGGGAAGATGTTCGAATTCTGGACGATATATTTCTTCTGTCCCTTTTGGACAACAGGCTTGCCGTAGAACGGGTCCTGCTCCTTGCTCTGCAGCTTGAAGGCTCTGGCAAATTCCTTGCGGTCGTCCTTGATAGCCTTCCAGTCGGGAAGCTCCACATATTCCTCATCAGGCAAAGTGTCGGACATATACGCCGTACCGCGGATATAATGCATATCCTCGGCGTTGGCACCGCCTGCCAGATAATCGGCAATTTCCATAATCTGCTTTTCGCCCATGCCGTAAACCAAAAGGTCCGCACCGCTGCTCTCCAGAATAGAAGGCATCAGCTTGTTTTCCCAGTAGTCGAAATGCACAAAACGGCGCAGGCTGGCTTCAATGCCGCCGATAATTACAGGCATCTCCGGCCACAGCTTTTTAACAAGCTGCGCATAAACGGCCGTAGCATGGTCGGGACGCTGTCCCACCGCACCGCCTGCGGTATATTTGTCGACAGAACGCTCATTCTTGGCTGCCGTATAACGGCACAGCATGGAGTCAAGGTTGCCGCCGGAAATAAGCACGCCAAGTCGCGGCTTGCCCAGCTCTGCCATATATTCTGCTTTATCCCAACGCGGCTGGCACAGCATAGCTACCTTGTAGCCCTGCGCCTCCAGCACACGGCAGATTACTGCCGGACCGAAGGAGGGATGGTCTACATAAGCATCGCCGCTGATAAACAGAAAGTCAATCTG
>CAKQHU010000142.1 GCA_934234275.1 uncultured Phascolarctobacterium sp. | reverse complement strand
GGTGCCAGCTCCAGACCGATAACAGCAATAATTGCGCCCATTGCTGCCGGCGGGAAGATGACATCAATCCATTTGGTACCTACGCAGTGGATAATCAGCGAGAAAAGCATGAACAGCAGACCAAAAACGATGAAGCCGGACTGTGCATGATTATAGGCAGAGGTGGACATAATCAGCAGTACAGGAGAAATGAAGGCAAAGCTAGAGCCAAGATAGGAAGGAATTTTGCCTTTCGTGATAAAGATGTAGAGTAGGGTACCCAGGCCGTTCATGAACAGGCAGGTGGTAGGGTTGACCTTGAATAAAAAGGGAACCAGCACGGTGGAGCCGAACATGGCGAACAGATGCTGAATACTTAACGGAATGTTAAGTAGTAATGGCGGACGTTCTTCAACTTGAATAACTTTGCGTTCCAAAATAAATAACCTCTTTTCTTAAATTTTGCTATGATAATTTTACGTGGATTTTACATTAATTGCAAGGAGTTTTTAGCAAAAGTGTAAAAAACTTTCCATAATTTCGGATTTTCAGATGAAGTGCCGCTCTTGTGTGATGCTTAAGAAGCAAGTATAATAAAGCTGTCATCTTTATTATATTTTTTGTTGATATTTCCGAATGAAGGGGGAATAAAAATGTTACAGGTAAATCATGAACGTGTAGCTAAGCTTTTACAAGGCCTGGCTGCTTTTACGGACAGTGAAGAGGGCGTTACCCGCCTGGCCTATAGTCCGTTGGATAAAAAGGCTCAGAGCTGGCTGTTGGAGCAGGTGCAGGATTTGCATTTGCAAATCCGCACCGATGCTGTGGGGAATGTATTCTTGCGTCGCGAGGGCAAACAGCCCCAGCTGCCGCCGGTGGCTAGCGGTTCGCATTTGGACACTGTAATCAACGGCGGTGCCTATGACGGCATGTGCGGTGTGGTAGGTGCCTTGGAGGCGCTGTATATGCTGCAGGACGAGGAGCCTGAGCGCAGCATTGAGGTTATTATCTTCCGCGCGGAGGAATCGAGCCGCTTCGGCTTTGCGACTATGGGCAGCAAGCTGCTGACAGGCAGCGCAGCGCCGGAGCAGCTGAACAAAGGCGCTAAGAAGGGCGATATCAGCTTTATCGAGGCCTTGCGTGAATGGGGCTGTGATCCTGACGCTTATCGTGATGCCGTAATTGCGCCCGGCAGCTATAAGTGCTTTGCGGAGCTGCATATCGAACAGGGCAAAGTGCTGGAGCAAACGCAGCACCAGCTTGGTATCGTGCATAATATTGCGGCACCGACACGCTTTAAGATTCATATCAAGGGCATGGCAGATCATAGCGGTGCAACGCCGATGGGCATGCGCCGTGATGCGCTCGTCAGCGCTGCTAAGCTTATTTTAGCGGTGAACGAGGCTGCGGAAACAGAAAAAGCCAACGGCAGTGTCGGTACCGTTGGCGTGGTTGACGTAGAACCCGGTTCAATTAACGTTGTGCCGGGAGCAGTTACGCTGTGGGTTGATGTGCGTGGCGTTAATAAGTCCAGCATTGAGCGCGTACTGCAAAGCATCCGCGAGCAGGCCGAAAACGTTGCTGTTTGCGACGGCGTCGGCGTGCAGCTAGAAATGCTGACTTCAGACAGCCCTGTTGCTTTGGATAAGGCTTTGGCCGCGCAGAGCGAAGCGATATGCACAGAAAAGGGCTTCAGCTTCTTGCATATGAACAGCGGCGCCGGCCATGATGCTATGCATATGACGAAAATCTGCCCCACGACAATGCTGTTTGTTCCCTGTCGCGCAGGCATCAGCCATAATCCGGCAGAGTACGCTTCAACTGAGGATATCTGTCGCGGCATTGAGGTGCTGGCGGAGGTTTTGCGCCGGGAGGCAAATTGACAATAACAAAAAACTGTTACAATTAAGAATAGAGATAGCCGATTGTGGTAGGTTGGCTTTCCTCGCAAATTTGTAGTTTGAAGGAAGCCGCCTAACCATCAGGCGGCTTTTTTTCATGCCTTTTATACTCCTGTACCGTCAAAGCAGGGGATGAAATCTTTGCAGGCTGCATCCCCTTCCTGCACAAAGCCGTCTTCGATAGTGCTTTGCAGCAGATAGTTCTCCAGCTCCTTGTATTCCTCATCCGTAACCTTACGGTTGATTTCAGGATATTCGTTGGCGCGGCCGCAGGGAACATATTGGTGCATAAGGCTGAACATTACCTGCCCGGGCTTGAAGTTGGCAGCAACCCAGTCGATAATTCTCTTGGTGTTGTCCGGCATGCCGGGCATAATCAGATGACGGATAATAACGCCTTTAGTCATAATACCGTTATCATCAATATGGTAGTCACCGACTTGATTATACATTTCCTTAATTGCTTCGGTTGCGATGCGGAAGTAGTAGGGCGCGTTGCTGTATTTGATAGCAGCCATATCGTCGCTGTATTTTAAATCTGGCAGATAAATCTGCACCTTGCCTTTAAGGCGGCGCAGTGTATCCTGCGTTTCAAAGCCGCTGGTGTTATAAACAACAGGCACTGGCAGAGGCTCGTCCAGACTTTGCAGCACTGCCTCGGTAAAATGGGTGGGTGTAACCAGATTGATATTGTGTGCACCTTGGGCGATAAGCTCGTGATAGATTTCCTTCAGACGTTCAATAGTAATTTCCTTGCCGAAGCCTTTGCAGCTGATGTCATAGTTCTGGCAGAAAACACAGTGCAGGTTGCAGCCGGAAAAGAAAACAGTACCGCTGCCTTTAGTTCCGCTGATGACGGGTTCTTCCCACATATGCAGGCCGGCGCGGGCGACAATCGGAGCGAGGCCTACGCCGCAGCTGCCGAAGCAGCCTGTAGTATCAGACATATTTGCCGGGCGGTCTACGCCGCAACGATGCGGACATACATAACAGAGAGTCATATTATTTCCTCCTTTGAAAAGAGCTTGCCGTGCCTTTTCGATATATGTATAGACAAGAATTCTTGCTTCCCCCTTGGGGAACTGTCGAGCGATAGCGATACTAAAGGGGGCAAAACTCTAATTCATCATACACTTATTCTACCACAATCGCCCGCTATTGACAAAAACAACGAGGCATCTTATAATTTTAGTATTAGGTCATATAACTGACGGAAGTGGGTTACCACAGGGGAGTATGACCGGTAGCACGCCGACCGTCTGGGCAAAGATTTTTTCTTGTGCCAGTGTGTCGGTTTTTTTGTTTGTCTAAGTGACTGGCACTATACAAAAAGAGGAGGAGTTATAGTGAAAGAATTAGCATTAAAATATGGCTGCAATCCTAATCAGGGCAGCGCACGTATTTACATGAACAATGGCAGCGAGCTGCCGATTGAGGTATTGAACGGCCGTCCCGGCTATATCAATTTCCTCGACGCTTTTAACAGCTGGCAGCTGGTAAAAGAGCTGAAGGAAGCAACCGGCCTGCCGGCAGCAGCATCCTTTAAGCATGTAAGCCCTGCAGGCGCTGCAGTAGGTCTGCCGCTGAGCGATACTTTGAAGAAAATTTATTATGTAGATGACCTGGAGCTTTCTCCGCTGGCAAATGCTTATGCACGCGCTCGTGGCGCTGACCGCATGAGCTCCTACGGCGATTTTGTTGCTTTGTCCGATGTTTGCGACGTGCAGACCGCTAAAATGTTGGCACGCGAGGTTTCCGACGGTGTTATTGCACCCGGTTATACCGAAGAAGCACTTACTGTTCTGAAGGGCAAACGCAAAGGCACCTACAATATTATTAAAATTGA
>CAKQHU010000141.1 GCA_934234275.1 uncultured Phascolarctobacterium sp. | reverse complement strand
CTGATGGCGGAGCGTGGTAAATAATGAGAATCGGCGTTTTAGCACTGCAGGGTGCGTTTATTGAGCACGTGCAGGCCCTGCGTCAGCTGGGCGTGGAGGCTGTAGAGCTGCGTCAGCTGCCGGATTTGGAGCAGCCCTTGGACGGCATCGTCCTGCCGGGCGGCGAAAGTACGGTGCAGGGCAAGCTGCTGCATGAGCTTGATATGTTTGCACCGCTGCAGAAAAAAATAGCGCAGGGCTTGCCGGTACTGGCAACCTGCGCAGGTATGATTCTGTTGGCGGAAAAGCTGACGAACGACAGCAAGGTGCATTTGGCAACCATGCCGATTACCGTGAAGCGCAATGCCTACGGCAGACAGCTGGGCAGCTTTTTTAGCGAGGCTGAATTCGGCAAGCTGGGCAAGGTACCGATGACCTTTATCCGTGCGCCGTATATTGACAGCGTTGGTGACGGTGTAGAGGTGCTTGCTGCCGTAGATGAGCACATTGTGGCGGCACAGTACGGCAAGCAGCTGGCGCTGGCCTTCCACCCGGAGCTGGACGTAGCAAAAAGCACAGCAATCCACGAATATTTTGTCAGCCTGTGCGCTGCGAAATAATTACAGCTTCAGATAAGGCTTCAGCACGGTAAACAGTGTGTCTAAGGCCGGATACAGCTTATCATCTGCCAGACCGGTGTAATTCATCAGCAGGGTGTGCGAGCTGTCACCAACCTTTTCGTGATAATAGTCCGAAAGAAATTTAATCTGAATGCCCTTGGCTGCTGCAGCCTGCACGAGCTGAGAATCCTTGGCGTCGGTAGCAAGATGCAGCAAAAAATGCAGACCGCTGTCCTCGCCTTCTACCGTAAGTGCGGGAGCAGCGTCGGACTGCGTGAGATACTGCAGCAGACGGTCGCGCTTGCTGCGGTAGTAGGTGCGCATTCTGTTGATGTGGCGTTCAAAATAACCGTCTTCGATAAATTTAGCGAGCGTAAACTGCTCAAAATTAGATACAGTACAGGAATAAAAGCCCAGCTTGTCATAAAACAGCGATGCCAGGTGTGGTGGCAGCAGCATGTAGCTGATACGGAAGGTTGGTGCCAGTGTTTTGGAAAAGGTGTTGATATAGATAACCTTTTCTTCGGTATCAATGCTCTGCAATGGCGGAATAGGCTTGCCGAACAGGCGGAATTCGCAGTCGTAATCATCTTCGATGATATAACGACTGCTTTTTTTTGCTGCCCAGCGCAGCAATTCGTAACGGCGGCTGACGGGCATGACGATACCTGTCGGGAACTGGTGCGAGGGGCTGATGTGCAGAATATCGGCACCGCTATTTTCCAGAACGTCGGCGCGGATGCCTTGGGCATCCATCGGCAGGTAACGGCAGAAAACATCGTTGGCCTGATAAGCTGCTGCCAGCTGCGGATAGCCGGGATTTTCCAGCGCGTAGACGTGACTGCGCCCCAAAAGCTGTACGATAAGGTTATACAGAGTCTGCGTGCCTGCGCCGATGATAATCTGCTCGGGAGCAATGTTCAGGCCGCGGAACTGGTAAAGATGACGGGCGAGCGCCTGACGCAGCGGCAAAACACCGCCGGCGCTGGTATCGCTGATGAGGGCGTGTTCGTCCGCAGTGGTGAGCGTGTGGCGCAAAAGGCGCGCCCAGATATTATAGGGAAAGGTGTCCGGCGGTACGCTGCTTTTGGCGAAGCTGACGCTTTGCGCCGTTGCTTGTGTTTTAAGTGACGGCGCTGCTTTACGTTCTGCCTTTACCGGCAGAGGCTGCTGCTCAATGCGCGCTACATAGTAACCGCGCTTGGGCTGCGAATAGATGTAGCCTTCGACAACGAGCTGGGCGTAGGCATTTTCCACGGTGATGAGGCTGATGCCTAAATTTTTGGCCAGCATGCGCTTGGAGGGCAGTTTTTCTTCGGCATGGAGGACACCGTTGGTGATATCGTTTTTGATGCATTTGTAGAGATGAGCGTACATGCTCTCACCCTGTAAATCGGCAAAGCTGTAGGTTAGCATAGCAGAAAATCCTTTCTGACAGAAAAGCCCAAGAAAATTTTTGACTATAATGAAATTCGGTATATCGGATAAATTGATAAGTTCAGATGAAAATATCATACTATGTAACGGCCGAAAAGTAAAGCAGGCGGAAAAATAGCCGAAAATAATAAAAAATTTGCTTCTTCCTACCCGAAAAACGCCTTTGGGGTAGGGGCAAATTGCCGGGTTTACCTTATAATAAAATTACCAAAAATACAGTAACTGCAGGAAATGAGGTGCTAATATGAAAAATTTAAAAAAGCTGACACTGTTACATTCCAATGACCTGCATGGCGATTTCCTGGCTGAAAGAATTGATAATAAGCTCGTCGGCGGCGTATCCATGCTTTCCGGCTATATCAATAAGGTAAGGGAAGAAGAAGAGAATGTTATCTATTGCATCGCCGGGGATATGTTCCGTGGCTCCGTAATTGATGCGGAATACAAGGGCGTATCGACCATTGAGATTATGAATCTGCTGGGACCGGACGTTGTGACCATCGGTAATCATGAGGTTGATTACGGTCTGGCGCATCTGCTGTTTATCGAAAAGTGCGCTAACTTCCCGATTATCAATGCGAACTTTCACATCCGCACGAATAACAAGCGTCTTTTCCAGCCGTTTTATATCGCACATATCGATGGTATGAAGATTCTCTTCATCGGCATCATTACCGAGGACGTACTGGCGCAGACGAAGATGGATAAGGTAATCGGTTCCTTTGTAGATATCTGCGAGGCGGCAGAGGAAATCGGCCGTATTTGTAATACCTACAATCCGATCGATATTGACTTCACGATTATTCTTACGCATATCGGCTTTGAAGAGGATAAAAAGCTGGCGGCAATGCTTGATCCCGCTTGGGGTGTTGACGTTATTATCGGCGGTCATTCGCATACCTTTTTGGAGCATCCGGTAAAGGTTAATGATATTCTGATTGTACAGGCCGGAACAGGCACGGACCAGATCGGTCGTTTTGATATCATGGTAGATACAGACCTGAATGCGGTCGATACTTATACCTGGTCGACCGTGCCTATCGATGAAACCCATTGCCCTCGTGATGAGAGCCTGGAAAACTTCATTATGCACTACAAGGATTTGACAGACAAAAAGTACGGCAGACTGGTTACCCGCTTTGCCCGTAAGCTGGAGCATCCTTCCCGAATTCAGGAAACTCCTTTGGGCAGCCTGGTAGCGGATGCGCTGCAGGAGAGCCTGGGCATTGATATTATGCTGATGGGCTCCGGTGCTATCCGCAGCTATAATCTGGGACCGGTAGTGCTGTACAGCGACTTTACCGAATGCTTCCCCTATGATGAAGCTGTATATATGCTGCCGGTTACCGGCGAGCAGCTGACGCGCATGATTAAGCGCTTCCTGCGCGAGGAGGCCTTTACCGGCGAGCATACGGAATTTTATCAGCTGTCGCAGGGAATGCATGTAGTATGGAGTCGCAGCGGCCAATGCTTCAAGGAGCTGACATTTGATGGCAAGCCGTTGGGAGCGCAGCAGATTTACAAGATTGGTCTGTGCAAATATCATTACAGCAGCCTGAAGCCGTTTTTGGATATTACGCTGGAGGAGGCCGAAGCCAACGGCAGAGTACGCGTGCTGGCGACTTCGTATCGCGATGTGATTGAGGAATACTTTATGACGCATCAGCATCTCAAACGTGAGCTTGAGGGACGTCTGATTAT
>CAKQHU010000140.1 GCA_934234275.1 uncultured Phascolarctobacterium sp. | reverse complement strand
GTTGTAGAAAAATATGAGGCTGAAAGCCGCATTATTCCTTTGAATGTTAAGCCCGGTACCAATGAAGTTAACCGTTTTATCCTGAAAATGATGGATGAATATGTTAAGGAAGGCCTGAAAATGGAGCTGAGTGACGAGGTTTATGAATCCTACGGCACTTATCTGCGCGATTTGAAGGTTACCGGTCACACTGTATTGATCAACACCTTTGAAGACTTTATCGAAAACATGCGTTAAACTATGGCCGATGTTTTAGAAAAACAGCTGGCGCGGGCGCTGGATATGCGTCTTGCGGTTTTCGCATCCAAGGCAGCAAGCGGAAGCCTGCTGCAGGATGAAATGTCTTTGCGCGCCGCTGCCTATATGGCCAGCGAAATCATTATGCCCTGCTGCTGCATGATGTGCAACAAGGCTAAGCTGGAAGCATTGCTGTCACAGACGAAGCTTTGCACGGAAAACAAAGAATTGACGCAGCGTCTGGCGGCGCTTGTCTATGATGATTTGGCGCGTTGTAATGGGTTAGGATAGGGCTGAGAAAAACTTGAAAAAAATCTCAGTTTTTTTCAAAAAAAGTGTTGACAAAAGTCGCCTGATGCCTTATACTTATATTCGTTGCTGATGCACACGACGCGGAAATAGCTCAGTGGTAGAGCACCTCCTTGCCAAGGAGGGGGTCGCGAGTTCGAATCTCGTTTTCCGCTCCACTTAAAAATTTGCCCGACAGATTGAGTCTGTCGGGTTTTTTGGTATTGTCAAGAAGCGAGCATTGTGATATGATATTATGAGCGATTTGTGTCAGCACATTTTCGCTAAGGAAGGCTGACAGTTTAATCCGATTATATTATTTTTTACCCACATAAATTTAAGGGAGGATTTTATTAATGAACGTTACTGTTGAAAGAGTAGAAAATGAGGCAACTTTAAAAATTACCGCTCCGGCTGCTGAGGTAAATGCAGGCTATAAAAAGGCTGTACAAAAAATTGCTGACCAAGTGAACATCCCGGGCTTCCGTAAAGGTAAAGCTCCGCGCGCTATCATCGAAATGCACTATGGCAAAGAAGCTGTAAAACAAGAAGCTTTTGAAATTGTTGCCAACAAAGCATACAGCGAAGCACTGGACCAGGAAAAACTGATCCCCGTATCCGATCCTAAAGTTGAAGAATCTACCTTCGAAGAAGGCAAGGATATGGAACTGACCATTAAAGTAACCCTGAAACCGGAACCGGAACTGGGCGAATACAAAGGTCTGCATGTAGATAAAAAAGAAGCTGAAGTAACCGACGAGCAAGTTGAAGCTCAAATCAAAGATCTGCTGAGCCGCGACGCTAAAATGGTAGTTGCTGAAGAAGGCGCTGTAATTGAAAAAGGCGACTTCGCTATCATCGACTTTGCTGGTACCGTTGACGGCGAACCGTTCAGCGGCGGCGAAGGCAAAGGCTATCCTCTGGAAGTTGGCTCCAACTCCTTCATCCCCGGCTTCGAAGATCAGCTGGTTGGCCTGTCCAAAGGCGATTCCACTGACGTAGAAGTAACCTTCCCGGAAGAATACTTTGTTAAAGACCTGGCTGGCAAAGAAGCTGTCTTCAAAGTAAACATCCAGGATGTAAAACGCAAAGAGCTGCCGGAACTGAACGACGAATATGTTGCTTCCAAGACCGACTTCAAAACTGTAGAAGAGCTGCGTGCTAACTACAAAGAGCGTATGCAAAAAGCTGCTGAAGCTAACGCTAAAGCTGAATACGAGCATGAACTGATTGATCTGGCTGTAGCTAACGCTAAATTCAGCGTTCCGGAAATCATGATCGAAGACAAAATCAGCCAAATGGTTGACGAAATGAAAATGAGCCTGGAAAGCCGTAAAATGAGCCTGGATATGTACATGCAATACACCGGCCTGGACATGGCTAAAATCCGCGAAAACCAACGTCCGGTTGCTGAAGAAAACGTTAAGACCGACCTGGTTCTGGATGCTATCGCTAAGGCTGAAGACATTCAGGTTGACATGGCTGACGTTGATGCAGAAATCGCTGCTATTTCCGCACAACACGGCGCTGCTCCTGAAGAAGTTAAGAAAATCATCAAAGGCAACGGCACCATGGGCCTGCTGCTGGCTAACATCCTGCGCCGCAAAGCTGCACACGTTGTTATCGACAGCGCAAAATAATTTTAGGTTATACTTACAGTAAAGGAGTGTGACAAAATGAATTATGTGCCTATCGTTGTTGAACAATCTAGTCGTGGAGAACGTTCCTATGATATTTATTCACGTCTTTTGAAGGATAGGATTGTTTTCGTTACCGGTCCGATTGATGACAATATGGCAAATGTTGTCATTGCTCAGTTATTGTTCCTGGAGTCCGAGGATCCGGACAAAGACATCCATCTGTATATTAACAGTCCTGGTGGCAGCGTAAGCGCCGGCATGGCTATTTATGATACGATGCAGTATATTAAGCCTGACGTTTCTACTATCTGCATGGGCATGGCTGCCAGCATGGCATCTGTGCTCCTGGCAGCAGGCGCGCCGGGCAAGCGTTTTGCATTGCCGTATTCCCGTGTTATGATTCATCAGCCCTTGGGCGGTGCACAGGGCCAGGCAACGGAGATTGAAATCCATGCCCGCGAAATCCTGCGTATTCGTGAAGAAATGAACCAGGTATTGGCAAAGCATACCGGTCAGACAGTGGAAAAAATTGCTGCCGATACCGAGCGCGATCATTATCTGACAAGTAAAGAAGCTAAGGAATATGGCCTGATTGATGAGGTTGTTTCCCGTAGTAAATCTGCAGAGTAAGATATACTATAAGGAGATTTAAAATATGAATTTTGATGAAGGACATGATGGAAAACCATGCTGTTCCTTTTGCGGCAAGCGTGAAGGTCAGGTAAAAAGACTGATTTCCGGTCGAGGTGTATTTATCTGCGATGAGTGTGTCGACTTCTGCAAATCCATGCTTGACGAGGAAAAAGAAAGCGATGCTGCCGAGCAGTTGGCTAATGCAGCTGATCTGCCGAAGCCTCAGGAAATCAAGGCAATCTTAGATGAGTATGTTATCGGTCAGGATGAGGCTAAAAAGACCTTATCTGTAGCAGTATATAATCATTACAAGAGAATTAACTACGAAATTCAGAATCCGGAGTCCAAGCGTGACCTGGAGCTGCAGAAATCCAATATTCTGATGCTCGGTCCTACCGGTAGCGGCAAAACACTGCTCGCCCAGACTCTGGCAAAGATTCTGCAGGTTCCCTTTGCTATTGCTGATGCTACTACTTTAACAGAAGCAGGCTATGTAGGCGAGGATGTAGAAAACATTCTGCTTAAGCTTATCAGCAATGCCGATTATGATATTGAAGCTGCTCAACGCGGTATTATCTATATCGATGAGATTGATAAGATTGCCCGTAAATCCGAAAACGTTTCCATTACCCGTGATGTTTCCGGTGAAGGTGTTCAGCAGGCTCTGCTGAAAATCCTTGAAGGTACTGTTGCCAGCGTTCCGCCTAAGGGAGGACGCAAGCATCCGCATCAGGAGTTTATCAATATTGATACAACCAATATCCTGTTTATCTGCGGTGGTGCCTTTGCAGGACTGGAGCATATCATCAATGCCCGCGTAGGTAAGAAAAACCTGGGCTTTGGTGCTGATATCCGCCGTAAGGAAGAGGTTGATAACGAGGCTGTATTTGCCAAGGTATTGCCTGAGGATATCATGAAGTTCGGTATTATTCCGGAATTTGCAGGACGTATGCCGGTAGTAGTAACGCT
>CAKQHU010000139.1 GCA_934234275.1 uncultured Phascolarctobacterium sp. | reverse complement strand
TTAATCAGCAGCTCAAACAGCATCTGCTTGCGCATTTCAATGCCCAGGGACAGCGTTTGCGTTACCAGCAGATCATTATAGCGGTCTACGGTCAGGCCGGGGAACATATCCGCTTCGCCGAAAATCAGGCGGCAGCAGTTAAAATCACGCTCGCCCATAACCGTCAGGCGGTAATCCAGCGCATAGCGCAGGCGGCGCTCCCAAAAAGCTTCGTCAAACTTGTCATTAGTATTGGTGGAAATAATGCGCACACGGATTTTGGAATGGTCGTTCACAAAACCGGTGCCCAAATATTTTCCCTTAGACGTTACCACATCCACCAGATCACCGTTGGCATACTCGCCTTCAATTTTAGTTACCTCTTCACCGAACACCCAGGGATGACCGCCGCGTGCAGCGCGTTCTCCCTTCGGGGTTACGAAAAATTTTGCATATTTACGCATATTCTACCTCACGATTTTTAGATTAGTATTTCTTTAAGTATAGCATATTTTGCAGGCGGCTGCACAGAAAACCTCTCTGCTCTTTGCCTACGCTTTTGCGAAAAGTATCTCCTAAAACAGCAACATAAATACGACACGACAGTTCCTCACCTATTATTATGGGAAACAGACTGTCTGACAGTTTTTCAACACAAAAAAAGCTGTCGCACTTTGACATGCGACAGCAGTTTTGCTTTGCTTAGAACGCTGCTACAACAGCGCCTTTGTATTTGTCTTCGATGAACTTTTTAACTTCGGGAGAACGCAGAGCATTCATCAGCTTCTGGATTTCCGGACGGTTTTCGTCACCCTTGCGGACAGCTACGATGTTAGCATACGGAGATTCCTTCGGCTCGGTGAACAGAGAATCCTTCACCGGATTCAGCTTAGCTTCCATAGCGAAGTTGGAGTTGATAACGGACAAATCGGTATCATCCATGGAACGCGGCAACAGAGCAGCTTCGATTTCTACAATTTTCAGCTTCTTGTCGTTGCCAACGATATCGCCTACGGTAGCCTTAACGCCAACGCCGTCCTTCAGCTTCAGCAGCTTAGCGCTTTGCAGCAGAGCCAGTGCACGACCGCCGTTGGACGGGTCGTTCGGAATAGCGATTTTAGCGCCTTCGGGGATATCATTCAAAGATTTGATTTTCTTGGAATAAATACCCATCGGCTCGATATGTACCTTGCCTGCGGACACAAGATTCATCTTGCGCTCGGAAACGAAGGTATCCAGATAAGGCTCATGCTGGAAGAAGTTGGCATCCAGCTCCTTATCGTTCAAAGCCAGGTTCGGTTTAACATAATCGCTGAACTCGATAATCTGCAGGTCAACGCCCTCTTTAGCCAGGGTGCCTTTGATCTGGTTCAGGATTTCAGCGTGCGGTACAGCGGTAGCGCCAACCTTCAAAGTAACCTTTTTGTCGGCACCGTTGTCTGCCTTTTTCTCTCCGCCGCCGCAGCCTGCAGCAACAACTGCCAGGCTTACTAATGCCAGTAATGCAACTAATAATTTTTTCATCTTTTCTTACTCCCTTTCTTTATTTAACACGTCTTGCAAAACATCCGCCTAAGAAAAAAACTCCTTCCGAGGAAGGAGCTGGTCTTCCTCTCATCTTTCAAGATTACACTTGCAGGATGTAGCACCATAACATTTGTCTGGTTGCCGGGCATCATAGGGCCTGTTCCCTCCGCCACTCTTGATAAGAGCGTGTTATTAAGATGTGAGTAATAATATATTATCCTAGTGTCTTTGTCAACATTAATCGCAAAAAAAATTAAGGGCAGAAAATCCTGCCCTTAATCTGTTAACAATGTTACTCTTTTCTGTACTTGGCAATACCAACTTTATAGAAGTCATTACCCTCGCTGTCAATGCAGACGATAGCCGGGAAATCCTTAACCTCGTATCTGCGGATAGCCTCCGGTCCCAGGTCCTCGTAAGCAATCATGGTTTCGCTCTTGATGGATTGGGCGATAACAGCAGCAGCACCGCCTACAGCAACGAAATAAACAGCGCCATGCTTCACGCAGGCATCAATAACCTCCTGACTGCGCAGGCCTTTGCCGATCATGCCGCGCATGCCCTGCTCAATCATGGTCGGGGTGTATTTGTCCATACGGCCGCTGGTGGTGGGGCCTGCACTGCCGACAACCTCGCCCGGTTTGGCAGGAGTAGGACCAACGTAATAAATAACATTATTGGTCAGGTCCAAAGGCAGCTTTTCGCCGCGCTCCAGCGCTTCATACAAACGCTTGTGAGCAGCGTCGCGTGCAGTGTAGATATAACCGCTGATGCGTACAACGTCGCCTGCATGCAGGTCTTTGACAGTTTCTTCGGTCAGCGGAGCATTGATATATTTGATTACAGCTTCTTCACTCATCTTCAGGCGCCTCCTTTAAATTTCTGCTTCAGCCTTGCGTGCCTGATGGCAGTTCAGGTTTACAGCGCAGGGCATACCACCGATATGGGTATGGGTAAATTCAACATTTACAGCCAGAGCGGTAGTGCTGCCGCCCAAGCCGGAAGGACCGACGCCGGTTTTGTTTACCAGCTCCAGCAGCTCGTCCTCCAGTGCCGCATAGCGCTCATCCTTATTGTGCTCGCCTACGGTACGGGTCAGCGCATATTTAGCCAGAATAGCGGCACGCTCCATGTTGCCGCCGATGCCTACGCCGACGGTAATCGGCGGGCAGGGGTTCGGGCCTGCAGCACGCACGGTATCAACAACAAATTTTTTGATGCCTTCAACACCGTCTGCCGGCTTCAGCATTTTCAAAGCGCCCATGTTTTCGCTGCCGCAGCCTTTGGGGCAAACGATAATTTTAACCTTTTCACCGGGAACAATCTTGGTGTGGATGATTGCCGGAGTATTATCACCGGAATTTTTACGCTCAAATACCGGGTCGCCTACAGAGGATTTACGCAGATAGCCTTCAGTGTAGCCCTTTGCTACGCCTGCATGAATGGCAGTATACAAATCGCCGTCAACGAAATGTACTTCCTGGCCGATTTCCAAAAATACAACCGTCAGACCGGTATCCTGACACAGAGGAACAGCTTTTTTCTTAGCCAGCTCGAAGTTCTCAATCAGAGTAGCAAGGATTTCCCTGCCCAAAGGAGATTCTTCTTCAACAGCGGCATTTCTGATTTTGTCCATCATCTCCTGCGGGAGATAGTAGCAGGAATCCATGCACAGCTTGGCAATAACATCAGTGACTTCACTAACCTTTATTTCTCTCATGTTTTCATCCTCCTAAGCTCACATTGTCATTGTGAGAATAATATTTTAATACTGCGTCTTAACGGCCGATGCGTTTGGCAGTATTGGCTCTAACAACCTCAGGATCTACAATTTTGCGTGCCAGGCCCTTTTCAATAGCAACCTTAGCAACAGCGGCAGCAACCGCCGGAGCAACACGCGGATCAAAAGCGTCAGGTACTACATAGTCCTCACGCAGGTCTTTTTCATCAATCAGGTCGGCAATAGCATAAACAGCGGCAACCTTCATATCCTCGGTGATAGCGCGTGCGCGTACATCAATAGCACCGCGGAATACGCCCGGGAATACGGTTACGTTGTTTACCTGGTTCGGTCTGTCGCTGCGGCCGGTGCCGGCAACTGCAACGCCTGCTTCCTTAGCAGCATCATAGCTGGTTTCCGGAACAGGATTAGCCAAAGCAAAAACGATAGCCTTCTCAGCCATGCTCTGCATAATTTCTTTGGTGAATACGTTCGGAGCGGAAGCACCGATCATAACGTCCGCACCCTTGGCAACATCAGCAAG
>CAKQHU010000138.1 GCA_934234275.1 uncultured Phascolarctobacterium sp. | reverse complement strand
TGAATGGTCTGTACGCCGCCCTTCAGCTCGTAGCGCAGGCGCTCGTTTGTCAGACGCTCCAGAGTTTCCTCATCAATGTTGCCTTCAGCGGCCTCCATAATACCCTTTTTGAACTTTTCGTAGCTCTTACGCAGATATTTGCCCAGATGACGGATATCAACAGACTGACCGCCGTACTGGCTGGAAGCAACAGACGCAATAATCTGTGTCATAACGGTGCAGGCAACCTGGAAGCTTTTAGGGCTTTCAATCATTTTGCCGTTCATAACCGTGCCGTTATCCAGCATATCGCCGATATTAATCAGGCAGCAGTTGAAAATAGGCTGAATAAAATAATCGGCATCATGAAAATGCAGCACGCCTTCTTCATGCGCTTTGGAAATCTTTGCCGGCAGCATGATACGCTTCGTCAGGTCCTTGGAAACTTCACCTGCAATCAGGTCGCGCTGAGTAGCAGCCATAGTTGCATTTTTATTACTGTTTTCTTCCATAACATCCTTATTGCTGTTGCGGATTAAGGACAGAATAGAATCGTCGGTAGTGTTTGCCTTACGCACCAGAGCACGTTTATAACGGTAAATAATATACTGCTTTGCCAATTCAAACTTACCGGCATCCATCAGGCTATGCTCTACCATATCCTGAATGTCTTCTACAAGCAGGCGCATACGGTTACGAGATTGTACGCTATCCGCAATTTCCTGGATTTTATCCTCCTCAATACGAAATTCCGGTTCTACGGCAGCATTGGCTTTTTGAATAGCAACGACAATTTTTGCGGCATCAAAATCTACTGTTGTGCCATCGCGCTTAATTACTTTCATAACCTTTCAGCATCCTTTCCTGTAAAATTAAAGTTATAAATCAATATCTTCGTATAAGAACTAAGAGCAAAAATCCATAAGTTATTCTTAAAATACACCTATACGTTATTCAAGGCTCTGACCGTAACGGTCAAAGCCTTGTCTTAATCATAAAAAACAGCTACGGTTCAGCGTAGCATTTTCTGTAGCTTTATTCTACCACAATATGTCGTAGGTGTCAAAGATAAATTCATCAATATGTTGATAAAATTCTTTGTAGACGATTTTTTCGCCAATTTAGCACTTAGCTTTATTTTTTCTGTTTTCAGCTATTTGCTTTACAAAAAAGTCCCGCGCGAGAGAATGTTCTGCAAAAAAATAGTCCAAATTATTACGCTCAACAGCGATTTTTCAAGCTGTTACCTTTGTACACGCATCACAAAATATGGTATAATATTTTTTATCTTATTGTTTTGTTATAGGGGTGTTGTTTATGAATAATTCATCAGCAAATAATCACAGTACACGCGGCGTTCTCATGCTCACCTTGTGTGCCTTCATCTGGGGTACTGCCTTTATCGCGCAAAGCGTCGGCGGCGATTACGCCGAACCGTTAACCTTCAACTGCGCGCGCAGCGTTTTGGCTACTATATTTTTGTTCGGCTGCTGCCTATTGTTCGACAAAGCGGCAGGTAAGCGCTTTACTGTTTTAGGCAGTGATGATCCTGTTTATAAAGACCGTCTGCTTAAGGGCGGCATCACCTGTGGTCTTTTCCTTTCACTCGCCTGCTTTTTCCAGCAGCTTGGCATAATGTACACCACCGTCGGCAAAAGCGGCTTTATCACAGCACTCTACATCATTCTGGTACCTGTTTTGAGCTATATCTTCTACCGTCGCTCCGTTTCCCTGCTGCAGGGCCTCAGCGTTTTCGTAGCAGCCGTAGGCATGTACTTCATCTGCATCAACGAAGGCTTCTCTATCAACAAAGGTGATTTATACACACTCATCTGTGCCTTCTGCTTCGCTGCACAGATTATCGCCATAGAAAATATAATTAAAAATCTTGACGGCGTGCGTCTTTCACTCATACAATTTATGACCTGCACCGTTGTCAATGGTGTGCTGATGTTTATTTTTGAAACACCGTCACTGGATAATATCATTGCAGGCTGGGCACCCATCGCCTACGCCGGTATCATGTCCAGCGGTGTAGCCTACACTCTGCAGATTGTCGGCCAAAAACATGTCAGCTCCCTGGTTGCCTGCATGCTGATGAGTCTGGAATCAGCCTTCGCACTGGTAAGCGGCTGGCTTATTTTGGGACAAGCTATGAGCAGCCGTGAAATCTTTGGCTGCGCTCTGGTTTTTGCAGCAATTACTTTGGCGCAGCTGCCGGAGGAAATACTGGGATTAAAGAAGCACTAAGCCTTACGTTTAAAATAAATTGACAAAGAAAAAATAATTTCCTATAATAAGCAAAGTAAGAGAGATTCCTGATAGCCGTATGTCAGTCCTCTCCGGAATTTGTTTTGCGAGAGACTGCCTGCGACCTCAGGCAGTCTTTTTGTTATTCTTTTATTACCTTTTAAACAATGATAAATTATTACTGGCAAGGAGCTGATATTATGGATCATTTTCAGATTCACGCACCTACACAAATAATCTTCGGTAAAAATACCGAAAATGAAGCAGGTAAATGGTGTAAATATTACGGTGCCCACAAGGTACTTGTACACTTCGGCGGCCACAGCGCCAAGAAAAGCGGTCTGCTGGACCGCGTCTGCGCCAGCCTGCAGGACGCAGGCCTGGAATACGTACTGCTAGGAGGCGTTGTGCCTAATCCGCAGCTTTCCATGGTTAAGAAGGGCATAGAACTGTGCCGTGAGGAGAACGTTGATTTTATTCTCGCAGTCGGCGGCGGCAGTGTTATCGACAGCGCCAAGGGCATTGGCTACGGCCTTGCCAACCCCGGAGATGTTTGGGATTATTATGCTAAGAAAAAAGAGATTACCGCCTGCGCTCCGCTCGGCGCAGTGCTGACTATCGCGGCAGCAGGCAGCGAAATGAGCAACTGCAGCGTTATCACCAACGAGGACGGCATGCTCAAGCGTGGCCTTTCTACCGACTACGGCTACTGCAAATTCGCTATTATGAACCCTGAGCTTACCTATACATTACCTGCCTACCAGACAGCCAGCGGCTGCACCGACATCATGGTACATACCTTGGAGCGTTATTTTACTGCCCCGTCAACGCATCAGCTGGCACTAATCGACGGTATTGCCGAAACATTGCTGCGCAATGTTATGCGCTATGCAAAAATTGCGCTCAAAGAGCCTGATAATTACGATGCCCGCGCCGAAATCATGTGGAGCGGTACCCTATCCCACAACGAAACCACCGGCGACCGCACCTTCGGTGACTGGTCCTGCCACCAGCTGGAGCACGAGCTGAGCAGCATGTTCGGCGTTGCTCACGGCGCAGGCCTGGCAGCAGTCTGGGGCAGCTGGGCACGCTATGTCTATAAAGAAAATATCGGCCGCTTTGCACAGCTGGCAGCTAACGTTTTCCATATTCCCTATAACTTCCGTAATCCCGAGGCTACAGCTTTGGAAGGCATTGCTGCAATGGAAAGCTTCTTCCACCATATCGGTATGCCTACAAGCATTCACGAGCTTATCGGCAAAGACCTCACAGAAGATGAAATCAAAGAGCTGGCATATAAATGCAGCTTTATGAATACGCGCACAATCGGCCAGTTTAAAGTTCTGACTATCGAAGATATGGAAAATATCTACCGTGCGGCAAAATAACCTGCGGTTAACACAAAAAAGCTTCCCCTTGCGGGAAGCTTTTTATACTTTAAGCGCCGGAAATACAAAAAACTCCGTAACCCGAAAGTTACGGAGTAATTTTTATGAAGATTACATTGCTGCTTCTTCAACAGGATATACACTGATTTGGCGTTTGTCGCGGC
>CAKQHU010000137.1 GCA_934234275.1 uncultured Phascolarctobacterium sp. | reverse complement strand
GGCCTCCTGCAAGGATGCACAGGGAATATGACCGGTCTTGCGGACAAAATCGAAGTTCTCCGGACGTGTTACAAGATAGGCAGTTACATCGTTGACAATGCAGCGTGCTTTAAAGGCAACAAAGGCCGGAATAGTGAAATTGGCACGGATATCCTTTTCAAACTGCTCCATATCGTTACGGCTGAAGCAGTCCGTAAAAATAGCAGGCTCCTTAATATCCGGGCAGTCCAGAGTGAAAATCATGATGCCGCCGTGCTTAACCGCGAACTGTGCGTTCATGTGGCACTTGGTAGCCTGATACAGATTCAGGTCCTTGGGATAACCGCCTGCGGAAGCAATTACTACATCAGCCAGCTGCTTGATGTGTACGCCTGCCATAGCCAGCAAATCCTTGCAGCCTTTTTGCCATGCCTCGTACCAGTGACCGGCAACAACCTCGCTGATTTCTCCGTCCGGAGTAAATACAGTGTTCACCAGAAAATCCGGATCAAGCAGCTTGCAGGATTCATACATATCCTGATGAATAGGGTTGCCCTCGAGCAGACTTGCGTCACAGGACTTGTTGCAGCCTGCGCCTTCTACCGGGGACATAGTCATGCAATGGTTCTTCATGATGCTTTCGTATGCTGCTACGCCCGGCATAACAGCCTTGCGTCCGCCGCCGAAGCCTGCAAAGGGATGCAGTGTTACGGCACCGGTCAGAATAACTCTGTCGGCGTTGGCAACATATTTGCTGATGGCAACATCGTTACCGAAGGAGGTTTTGCCCAACAGCACCATGTCCTCGCTCTTGCGGGAGTCATGCTGGATAATGCGCAGACGGCGCACCATTTCCTCGCCGCAAACGGTGATATCCTCCTCATGCGTATGACCGCGGTGGGTACCGGTAGCAACAATAACAGTGATGTCCTCGTCCTTTACGCCCACACTGTTCAGCTCGGCCACAATGACCGGCAGAAATTCGGACGTGCCGCACAGACGGGTAATATCGCTGATGACAATGGTTACAGTTTCGCCTGCATGCACAATTTCGCGCAGCGGTTTGGTACCGATCGGGTTACGGATTGCTTCGGTAGTAGCGGCAACAACGTCCTCGCAGACGGTAGATTCATTGCCGTGTATATCATATATAACGCGCTCCTCGGGGAGCAGTACCTCTTCCTGTCGTTTGCCTATAGGCAGAAAGTATTTTTTCATCGATATCCCTCCATTTGAAAAAACTAACTCTATTATACATGAAATCAGCTAAATATACAAGCTAAGAGTAAAACTGTAAAGAAAATTCAGCCTTTGTCCAAAATTGTGTTATAATATTACTATATGAAAGCGAGGTTCCCATTATGAAGAAAACTCTCATCGCCTATTTTACACGCACAGGCATCACCAAAAAGCTGGCCGAGGACACCGCTAAGCAAACAGGTGCCAACCTTTTCGCCATCGAGCCGGTAAAAGAATATTCCTCCTCTTATCTTATCTGCGTAGGCCAAGCTAAAATCGAAAATCTGCAGAACGCCCGTCCTGCAATTAAGGCTAAGCCGCAGAACCTGCAGAACTATGACACCATTGTGGTGATGTTCCCTATCTGGTGGTTCACCTGCCCCAATATCATCCTCACCTTCCTGGAGGAAAACGACCTGAGCGGCAAAACCATTATCCCTGTCTGCACCTACGGCAGCAGCGGTAAGGGCAGCAGCGAAAAGGCTATGACTAAAGTTTGCAAGGACGCAACATTCAAGCCCTGCATTGAAGCAACCGGTCTTAAAGATAAGGCTGTTGCAGCCATTGCCGCAGCTATAGAAGAAGCATAAAAAGAATCATAAGCGTAAAATTAAGGCTTCCGCAGTTTGGCAACACCTTACTGCAGAAGCCTTTTGCTTTGTTATTTTTCAGGATATGCTTACGGCTTTACGCATAAAATACGCTGCGTAAGATTTGTCAGCACGTTGATGGCATTAGCCAATGCGCTGTGGTTAAAGTGCATATCGCGGTCATGCAGACGCGGTTCCAGATTGCAGCCTATACCCAGGCTGGCAGTTTTCAGCTGCGGACGCTCCTGCTTGAAGAAGTTGAAGTCCTCGCCTACCGTAATATTGGCAGCGGGAATCAGTCCCCCCGCCCCCAGCTCTGCGGAAATTACCTCCTGCGTCAGCGCCAACAGTGATGGGTCAGCCTCCGCCGCCGGGCAGGTGCCGACGATATGACAGTCAGCCTCCGCGCCGTACACCTTCGCCGTATTCACTACGATATCCTCTACCTTGCGACGCAGCTCCAGCATCTCGGCGTTCGACGTACTGCGCAGGTCAAAGCCTATGCTTACTTTGTCGCAGATAGCGTTGAGCGAGCCTGCACCGCCCATGAAGCGGGTAGTTTTGATGCTGCCGCCCAAAAGCGGGTTGCTGTGCAGTGCGTTGATGGCATTGACGATAGCGGCGCCGGCATCAATAGCGTTCACGCCCAGATGCGGCTGGGAGCCATGCGCTGCCAAACCGCGGATTTCACCCTCCATCAGGGTGCAGGCCGTCCAGTTAATCTGCGCGATAATCTGACCGCTGCGTGCCATATCCTTCGGCATTACATGATAACCCAAAGCGTACTGCACATCATCCAGCGCTCCTGCCTCCAGCATCGCCAGTGCGCCTCTGCCGATTTCCTCCGCAGGCTGGCAAAGAATCTTCACGCGGCCACAGGCAAGCCCCTGCTCTTGCAGCAGCTTGGCTACGCCCAAAGCAATAGTCATATGCGCATCATGACCGCAGGCGTGAATAGGCTCCAGCGAACCGTCCTCGTTTTTAAACAGCAAACAGTCCATATCGGTGCGCACTGCTACCGTAGGTCCCGGCTTACCGCTGTCCAGTACAGCGGTAAGTGCGGTAGTACCACCGACATTCTCGGTTACGTCGTAACCCAGCTTGCGCAAAAAATCTGCCAGATAAGCTGCTGTCTTAACTTCCTTGAAGGCAGGCTCCGCCAGAGCATGCAGCTTGGGCCATACCTCATTAATATGTGCTTGAATATCCATAATTAAAACCACCTTTGCATAGAGAAAAGGCCAACGGCAAAGCTCCCGCAGGAGTTTTGCACGTTGACCATAAGCTCATTATTTATTATCCCAGCCTAAGTATACAGAACCGGGGAATTTCTTCTCGATGAATTCTGCATTTTCCTTAGATTGATATGCTTCCTGGAAAATCTTCAGACGCGGATCGTTCAGGTCCTTTTCCTGTACGGCAACAATGTTTACATACAGAGAATCCTTAGTTTCACGAAGGATAGGATCCTTTGCGGGGTCCAGGCCGGCGCTGATAGCGTAGGTAGTGTTGATTGCTGCGCAGGTCAGGTCATCCAGGCTGCGGGGAATTGCTGCAGCCTCCAGCTCGATAATTTCAAAATGATGCGGATTTTCGGTAATATCCTTAACGCTGGTAGTAACATCCTTCGGGTCTTTAACCTTAATCAGGTTGTTGGCAGCGAGCAGCAGAATGGCACGGCCGCCGTTGGTCGGATCATTAGGAATACCGATTTTTGCACCGTCGGGAATGGTGTCACCAGGTTTCAATTTTTTAGAGTAAATGTTAATCGGGAACAGTGCGGTGTTGAAGGCTTTAGCCAGCTTGAAGGAAGGCTCCTTCTTCATAGTTGCCTTCAGGAAGGGCTCGTGCTGGAAGCAGTTAGCCCAGATTTCGCCGGAAGCCAGAGCGGAGTTAGGAGTTACGAAATCGCTGAACTCTTTAACTTCAATCTTCAGGCCCTTTTTCTCGGCAATCTTCTTTACGTTATCCATAATGATAGCATGAGGACCGGGGTTTACGCCTACGATAACAGGCTTATTCATATCT
>CAKQHU010000136.1 GCA_934234275.1 uncultured Phascolarctobacterium sp. | reverse complement strand
GCTAAAATCTTTTGGATGTAATCAAGATGCGGGCAAGGCGGCTTATGCGAATTATCCGATACCATGCAGGTAGAAAGATGCACGCAAATCTCCTGCCCCTCTTCCTTAAAGCGGCGCAGGCGCTTCGCCAGGTTTTCCAGCTTAACCGTCAGCGCACCGCCGGAGCAGCCACCGCAGGTGAAGCTCATGTAATGCGTATCCTCGGGATAACCGGCAAACTTGCCTTCGCGGCTGTAAAAGGCATGCGTACAGTTGTAGCCGCAGCAGCGCTGCTGCACTGTGTCGCACTGGATAATTACTACCAGCTTGCTCATTTTATCATGCCTGCTGCTTTTAAAGCTGCATCCAGCTTAGCCTCAGCGGCAGCGCTGATAGGAGTCAGCGGCAGACGCGGAGCACCGGCATCAATACCGGTAACCTTGGTAACAGCAGCCTTAATAGGAATCGGGTTGCTCTCTATAAACATAGCCTTAGCCAGCGGTACCATAACCTTGTTGATATCAGCAGCATCTTTAACGCGGCCTTCGCTGTAAGCCTGCATCAATTGCTGCAGTATGTTGCCGTTAACATTGGCCAGAACGGAAATCAGACCGCATGCACCAACGGACATGAACGGCAGAATCAGGCCGTCGTCACCGCTGTAAATGGAGAAATCCTCCGGCAGCACACGATACAGCTCTGCAGTTTGTGCTACATTGCCTGCTGCCTCTTTGATAGCAACAATGTTGCTGAAGTCTGCTGCCAGACGTGCAACAGTTTCCGGAGCAATATTGCCGCCGGTACGTCCGGGAACATTATAAACGATAATCGGCAGCTTGGTAGCCTTTGCTACGGCTGCAAAATGTTGGTAATAGCCTTCCTGAGTCGGTTTGTTGTAGTACGGGCCAACTACGAGCACGCCATCTACACCGCAGGCTTCCATTTTTTTAACCAGGTCAATAGTGCTGGCAGTGCAGTTGGTGCCTGCACCGGCAACAACTTTAGCACGGCCGTTGACACGTGCAACGATGGTCTGCATGAATTTAATTTTTTCATCCATGTCCATGGTTGCAGCTTCACCGGTAGAGCCTTCTACTACCAGGCCGTCACTGCCGTTAGCCAGCAGCCAGTCAGCAAAATCTGCACCAGCTTCATAATTGATGCTGCCATCAGCGTTGAACGGCGTAACCATTGCCGTTAATAATCTGCCAAAATACGGTTTTTTCATTGTAATTCCACCTCTTAAAACTAATAGAAACTAAAATTCTCTATGATATATTGATTGTTATCTAAATGATTTTATATTTTTTACGGCGTACTAATGGTACGTCTAGGAAACGTAACTATACAAGCGGTGCTTTATTTCCTCTTTACCCTAACAGGCTGTGGAGAAAGTGCCGGATGCTAGGCGTGTTGACGATGATGCACTTCATGTACGTTGAGGAACACAACAACGCAGACGGTGCTTTATACACAGACTATAACTTGAAAGCCTCGTGGAGCGCTTTAACCGCTTCCACCAAATGCTCTTCCTTAACAATCGCGGAAATAGTAGTATCACTATCCACAGTCTGCAGAATAGCAATATTGTGGCTGGCAAGCGCACTTACAAAGGTAGCCATAATGCCGGGCACGCCACGCATTGCACTGCCGACAACGGAAACCTTGCCGCAGCCTTCATTCAGCGTATATTTAAAGCCGGTTTCGTTAAGCACCTTGCAGGTGTGCTCTACATCCGGAGAGAATACTGCAAACATTGCTTCCTTCTCGGACAGGTTCAGGCAGCCTACGCTGATGCCTGCATCAGCCAAATCCTCGAACAGATTGCGTCCTGCGGTAATATCCTGCGGGTTCAGGTCAATGCGGAACTGTGCCAAGTCGTTAAGATGAGCCACGCCGCTGGCGCAGGATTCGTTAATAGCAATTTCGCCGCCGTTACCCTGGCCGATGCGTTCGCTGGTAATCAAGGTACCGGGAGCATCGCTGAAGGTGGATTTTACATACATAGGAATGTTGCTGCCCATAGCAATTTCTACGGCACGCGGATGAATAACCTTCGCACCGTTCTGCGCCATCTGGCAAACCTCGGCATAGGAAATCTGCTGCAGAATATTAGCCTTCTCGACAATGCGCGGGTCAGCAGTCATGATGCCCTCAACGTCGGTATAAATTTCCACAAAATCAGCCTTGAGCGCAGCGCCCAGTGCAGCAGCAGAGGTGTCACTGCCACCGCGGCCCAAGGTCGTAAATTTGTAGTTATTCTCCGTCATACCCTGGAAGCCGCAGACAACCGGAATGATGCCTGCCTCCAAAAGACGGATAAGACCGGAGGTATTGATATTTTTGATACGTGCTGCACCAAACTGGGAATCGGTAATGATGCCTGCCTGGCCACCGGTGAGCGCCATAGCGTTGATGCCGAATTTTTGCAGGGTTGCTGCCATTACGCAGGAGGAAATGATTTCGCCGCAGCACATCATCATATCCATCTCACGCACATTAACGGAAAGGTTAACATCCTTCAGTGCGCCGATAAGCGTATCGGTTGCGTAGGGCGCGCCCTTGCGTCCCATAGCCGAAACTACTACTACCGGGGAGTAACCGTTGCGGATAGCCTGCTGTACCTTATTTTTAACTGCAACGCGGGCTTCCTCACTCGCGACGGAGGTGCCGCCGAATTTCTGTACAATGATTTTCATGTAAATTGCTCCTCATCTGTTTAAATTAAAATGCAAAATGTACCGGATGCCGGAAAGGCTGCGGCGTACAAGCTGTACGCCGTTTAGTCTTTACACCGCAGAGGTGCATTATTATTTTTCTAACCAGCCGTTTTTAATCATAACCTCAGCAATCTGCAGAGTGTTCAGCGCAGCGCCCTTGCGGATCTGGTCGCCTACTACCCACAGGTTGAAGGTGTTCGGATTGGACTCATCGCGGCGCAGACGGCCAACGAAGCAGTCATATTTTTCCGAAGTATATAAAGGCATCGGATAAACCTGGTTGGTAGGATCATCCATCATCTGAACGCCGGGGAAGGCATCAATAGCAGCTGCCATATCCTTCAGCTCCAGATCATGCTCAAATTCAATGTTTACCGATTCGCTATGGCTGCGATATACAGGCACACGCACGGTAGTAGCGGTGATGCGCATTTCGTCATCATGCATAATCTTTCTGGTTTCGTTGATCATCTTCATCTCTTCTTTGGTGTAGAGATTATCAAGGAAAACATCAATCTGCGGAATCAGGTTAAACGCAATCGGATAATGCTTCGGCAGGCTTGCGGACGGAAGAATGTGTGCCTCCATCTTACGGCCCTCGCTGTAAGCCTTAGTCTGGTCGGTGAGCTCGTCAATGCCCTCTTTACCTGCACCGGAAACAGCCTGATAGGTAGAAACGACGATACGTTTAATACGTGCCAGATCATACAGCGGTTTCAGTGCCATAACCATAATAATAGTAGAGCAGTTAGGGTTGGCGATAATGCCCTTATGCTTCAGGATGTCCTCGGGGTTAACCTCCGGCACAACCAGCGGCACTTCAGGATCCATACGGAAGGTGCTGGAGTTATCAATAACAACGGCACCGGCCTTTACAGCGTAAGGAGCAAACTCCTTGGAAACGCTGCCGCCTGCGAACAGAGCGATATCAATGCCCTCAAAGGAATCCTTGGTAGCTTCCTGCACAGTATATGTTTTACCCATAAATTCAATCTGCTTGCCTGCGCTGCGCTTGGAAGCCAGCAGACGCAGTTCTGCAAACGGGAAGTTTCTTTCTTCAATAAGCTTCAGAAATTCAGTACCAACAGCACCGGTAGCGCCCAAAATAGCAACGTTATACTTTTTCATAAAATTCTCCCCCTCACTATT
>CAKQHU010000135.1 GCA_934234275.1 uncultured Phascolarctobacterium sp. | reverse complement strand
TATTAAAATTCTTTTTTCTCAGGCTGCATAATAGTAATATTAGTTGCCGGGGAAATAGTGGAAATAGCATGCTTGTACACAAGCTGCTGCTTACCTTCGTTTTCAATAATAACGGTAAAATTGTCAAAGCCTCTTACCAAGCCACGAATTTGGAAACCATTCATCAGATAGATAATAACACCCAAGTTTTCCTTACGAACATGGTTTAAAAAGCTGTCTTGCAAATTCATTGCGGGTTTTACTGAAGTAATCATTAAAAGCCCCTCCTACTCATTCGTTATCTCCGGAAGCACAGATTCCTAAAAACCTACACTCCTCTTTATACTTATATTTTACACCGAAATGCCACTTTCTACAAGTATTTCGGAAATTTCTGCCACTGCCTGCTTATAATCAGGCTCATCGTCCAGATGCAGCCAGTGAATATACGGCATTTTTTTATACCAGGTAATCTGCCGCTTGGCAAAGTTACGCGTTGCCTGCTTCAGCTTGTCTACGGCAGCAGCATAATCCATACTGCCGTTAAGATACCATACCATCTGTCTGTAGCCGATGCTCTGCATCGACTGGCACTCTGGCGCTACGCCCTGCTCCAGCAGACTGCGCACCTCCTGCTCCAGACCGGCCTCCAACATCAGGTCAACACGCTTGTTGATGCGCTCGTACAGCGCCTGACGCTCCATCTCTAAGCCGATAACTACGGCATCATAAGGACTTTCCTGCGCACCGTACTGGTTGACAGCCTCTCCCTGCATAGCAGATTCCAGCGCACGGATAACGCGGCGCACATTATTGGGATGAATGCGCTCCGCCTCCTGCGGCGCCAGCTCCTGCAGACGCGCATGCAGCGCCAACGCGCCTTTTTCCTGTGCCTCGGCCTCCAGCCTGCGGCGCAGCTCGCTGTCCTCATCCGCATTGTTAAAGGCATAATCCTCGAGCAGCGCTTTGATGTACAAACCTGTACCGCCGGCAATTATCGGCAGATGTCCGCGCGCATTGATTTCCGTAATCAGTGCAGACGCACGCTCCTTAAAATCCACAACGCTGAAGGATGCATCCGGCGGCAGAATATCCACCAGATGATGCGGTACGGCAGCCAGCTCCTCGGCAGTTGGCTTGGCAGTACCGATATTCATATTTTTATAAACCAGCATTGAATCACCGGAAATTATTTCGCCCTGAAACTGCTTGGCAATCTCAATAGCGCAATGACTTTTTCCGGTTGCTGTCGCTCCTAAAATAACAACTACCTTGGGTTTTTGCAACATAAATCACCTTTTTATTATTCCGTACTTAATCCTGCTGTATTTGCCGCCGATAAATTCCTCGCAGCCATACTCGCGCAGAATATATTCGCTGCGCTCCTTGATAACCACGCGTGGCGCTACACGCAATGCCAGCTGCAGCGTTTCTGCCGACAGCGCTTCCTCGTAGGAAAGCGGACGCAATGCTTCCATACCCTTGGCACCGTTGACAGGATGGCGGAACATCGGATCGAAATAAACAACGTCATAGCTATTCGGCGCACACTGCGTCAGATAATTCTCCGCCAACGCCTGCACCGGCTGAATCCAGCGCAGTGCTGCCGTCAGGTCTGCATCCTCGGCAACGTAATTTTTCAGACCATAGCTCACGGCAAAATACAACAGCGGTGAAGCCTCCAGGCCAACAACAGTTCCTGCCTCACCGACAGCATAAGAGCTGATGGCGGCATCCGCCGCCAAGCCCAGCGTAGCATCCAGCACTCTTTTCCCCGAACGCAGGTCCAGCGCCGTCAGCAAATGCTCCGTTGCGCCACGCTTCAGCTGCTGCAGACGCAGCACCGCCATCCCCGGATGATAGGCAAAGCTGCCTGCGGCACTGTGAATACGCGGACCATCCTTTTCACCCACAACAAGCGCCGACAGGTCATATTGCGCCATAAGCTCGTCTACGCCCATATTGTGCGGACGCTCCACATAAACTGCGCCCAGCTGATCCGCCCAAGCCTTTGCCTGAGCTGCAGCGGCAACGCCTGTAGCATTTCTGGCCGTTGTTACGCCAATTTTGCCTGTAAGCATTAAAAGCCCGTCCTTTTAAACATTTTATACAGCTGATTGCTGTTAATTTCAATCATGCAAGGTCTGCCGTGCGGGCAGGTAAAGGGATGCGTAGTATTGCACAAATCAATAATCAGCTGACGCATCTGCCGCATATTCAACAGCTGTCCTGCCTTAATTGCCGCCTTGCAGGCAGTCATGTGCAGCACCTCCTGCCGCAAATCGCTGCCATTGACATTACGCATTTCCCGCAGCATTTTACTGATAGCGTTGATAAAATCTTCAGCGGCATCTGCCTTGATATCCGCCGGCAAACTGCTCACGCGTAGTAAGCTTTCACCGGCGCTGGCAGCATCCACACCCAAAGCCAGAAATTCATCCCTGTGCTCCTCAATCAACGCAATATCATCGGCAGCCATATCCACATAAAGCGGCATCAAAAGCTGCTGCGACGGAATCTGCTCATGCGAAGCCACGAGCTTGTCATAAAGAATGCGCTCATGGGCAGCATGCTGGTCGATAAGATAAAGCGTTGTTTCGCTTTGGGCAATAATAAAGGTTTTATCAACCTGACCAATCGGCCAGATAGTATCCATACCGCTGTCGGTATCGGTAAAAGCAATAGTTTCCCTGTCAGCCGCAGGTGCAGCCTCCGCCGGCTGCGGCTTGGCAAATTCACTGCGCGCCTCATGCACCTCCAGCACAGGCTCCTGATAGCCCTTGCTGTAGGAAGCAGTCGGGGCACTCTTAGCAAAATCATCAAACGGTTGCCACATTGCCTGCTGCTCTCCCTGCTCCCTTTTCACAACAGGAACAGCCTGTTCAGGCACCAGTAAACTTTCGGGAGCAGTTGCAGGCTGCACATCTTCCTTGCGCTCCGGTGTTTTAAAAATCTGCTCTGCGCTGCTCTTGAACACTGGCTGCGGCGCCTGAAATGCAGGCTTAGGCTGCGGTGCAGGCGCAACCGGCACAGAAACAGACTGCGGCTTCACAAAAACATTCAGCTCCGAGTCCGGCAACAGCGTTACCTGTGTCTTTTGCGCGCTCATCGGCTTCGTCAGCGCATCGGTCAGTGCCTTATACATAGCCTTATAAATCAGGCTATCATCACTGAATTTGATTTCGCTCTTCTGCGGATGCACGTTAACATCAACGCTGGCTGTATCAACTGTTATATTGATAACAGCAAAGGGAAAGCCGCTTTTGGGAATCTGCGACTGATAAGCATGGTCCATAGCCTTGGAAAGCATCTTGCTGCCGATGCAGCGGCCGTTGACAAAGAACGTCTGCCATTGGCGTGTTCCCTTCAGCAGCGTAGGCTTGCCGATAAAGCCGCTTACCCTTACCTTTGGATCGTTCAGCGATACCTCCAAAAGGTTTTCGGCAACATTCTTGCCGTACAGCGCTCTGATAGCATGCTCCAAATCACCATCACCGGGAGTGCTGAGCACCTCTTTATCATTATTCACCAGCTTAAAGCGCACATCCGGACGCGAAAGCGCCAGCCTTGTCAAAAGCTCGCTGATATAACGTCCCTCGGTGCTTACGGTTTTCAAAAACTTGCGGCGTGCAGGCACGTTGAAGAACAAGTTCTCCACAATTACGGTAGTACCTGTACTGCCGCCGCTTGCCGTAACCTCCGTGTTTTCACCGCCGTCGATATGGACGGAGGTAGCGAATTCCTCGCTCTCCGGACGGGTTAGCAGCGTAAAATTGGAAACAGAGGCAATACTGGGCAAGGCTTCACCGCGAAAGCCCAAGGTATTCAGGCTCAGTAAATCCTCAGCCTTCGTAAGCTTGCTTGTGGCATGGCGCAGCACAGCCATTTTGGCATCAGCTTCACTCATGCCGCA
>CAKQHU010000134.1 GCA_934234275.1 uncultured Phascolarctobacterium sp. | reverse complement strand
GGCTGGCGGGACGCAATATACGGCCGATAAGCAATATGTATGCCAAGTAGCAGCAGTTTACAGCGGATGCTTCGCATGAAATGCGCACGCCGCTTGCTGTTATGAAGCTAGCTGTGCAGGGACTGCGGGAGGATGAGGACAGCAAGCTGAGCGATTTTGCCCAAGAGTCGGTAAATATGCTGCAAAGCGAGTCGGAAAGACTTAGCCGTCTGACGGAAAATCTTATGACGTTGGCACGCAGTGACGAGGATTTTCTTCCTGTGTATACGGCGCAGGTGGATATGACGGCGCTGTGCAAAAAGGTTGCGGCGCAGATGTCGCTTTTGGCAGCAGAAAAAAAGCTGCAGCTCAAGCAGGCAATAGGTGATAATCTGGTAATGCAGGGTGATGAGATGGCGTTATCGCGCTTGCTGATTATTCTGTTGGATAATGCTATGAAATATTCACCGGAGCAGACGACGATTACTCTGCGCGCCGCCAAGGTAAAAACGCATCTGGTGCTGGAGGTGCGTGATGTGGGCTGTGGCATCAGTGATGATGACAAACAGAAAATTTTTGACCGCTTCTTCCGCGTGGACAAAGCACGCAGCCGCAGTCAGGGAGGCCTGGGCTTAGGCTTGTCGCTGGCCCTGGAGATTGTGCGTCAGCATGGCGGCAGTATTAAGGTGTTGGATAACGAGCCGCAGGGTACGATTATGTACGTACAATTACCGACTACTGCCAAGTAATCCATTGGCTTTGCTCATAAGATGAATTTAAGATGAATGCCCCTTTCAGTAATCATTAAGTGAAGGTATTTATACTGTGCTTAATGAAAGGCGGAGCAGAAATACTCTGCCGCTGAAGGGGGATTTTTTATGCCACGAAAATATTGGCTGATGCTTTTTACAGCTGCCGCAGTACTGCTCTTTACCGGTAATGGCAGCCTGCTGATTACAGACAGCGTAGAATCTAATTACGCTTTGACGGCGAAGGAGATGGTACTGAGCGGCGATTGGCTTTCACCGCAGATTTACGGTCACTACTGGTATGATAAGCCAATTTTCTTTTATTGGCTGACGGCGCTGGCTTATAAAATGTTTGGCTTTACTGAATTTGCCTCGCGCTTCTTCCCGGCGTTGTTCGGTTTGGGCAGCGTGGCATTATTGGCGTGGGGAGGCAGCAAGCTGGAAAATGCGTGTAGCGGCTTTTTCAGTGCATTAGTACTGCTGAGCAGTGTAGAATTTTTTCTGATCAGCAAGTCGGTGATTACAGATGCTGTATTGTTCTTTTTCTTCAGTGCGACATTGCTGTTTTTCTATCTTGGCTATTGTGACGGCAGGGCGCGCTATTGGTACATTATGTATGCTGCAGCAGGTTTTGCGGTTCTCACCAAGGGACCTATTGGCGTGCTGCTGCCGGGATTGATTATTACGTTATTCCTGTTGTGGCAGCGTGATTGGCACGTACTGAAGCGCATGCATCTTGTAAGCGGCACATTGCTTTGTGCGGCGGTTGCCGTGCCCTGGTATGCTGTAATGTACAGCCTGCACGGCAGCGATTTCCTCAATACCTTCTTCGGCACGCACAACTTCCTGCGCGCAACGGTATCGGAGCATCCGCGTGACGATGTATTTTATTATTATACGCTGGTAAATCTGCTGGCGCTGTTTCCGTGGAGTGGATTGGTTCCCTGGGCTGCTTATAAATGGTGGCGGCAGGGACATCGCAGCCTGGAAGAACAGCAAAAATTTTTACTGCTGTGGGCACTTGTTGTTTTCATTTTCTTTCAATGTATGGCAACGAAATACATCACCTATACCTATCCGCTGCTCTTCCCGGCCAGCCTTTTGCTGGGAAGCATGCTGGAAAAATATACGGACTGTGTGGATGGCGGTTATATGATATTTGTCGGCGGAGGCTTTGGCTTGCTGCTTGTGGGAGCATGGTTTGCGGTAAGTCATCAGCTGATAGCATCTGAGCTGCTGTTCTTGTTGCCGTTGGCACTGATTATCGGCGTGATGCTTGATTATATACTGCGCTTAGTTACGGGCGAGCGTGCCTGCAGTATTGCGGCGATGTCGGCAGTATTTTATATTGCGCTTATTTTCAGCCTTGCTATACCATTCAGTGAGCAGCGCAGTGCGAAGAATTTGGGTGAGATGCTGACGGAAAATGATGTGCACGAGGTAGGCTTATATGGCAAATATCCTACTTCTGCAGTTTTTTACAGTAACAGTAAGGTAGTCAAGCTGATGCATGAGCGTGAGGTTGCAGGCTATATTCCCAAGGATTTTTCCTGGACAAGCAAGAACGTTATGCCTTACGCAACGCTGGAGCGGAATCCGTATCGTATTGTTGTTGTTACGCCTTCAAGCTATGATAGATTTATTGCTCAACAGAATAAAAAATGGCAGGTTATTGATTCCGACAGCAGCTGGATTATGCTGAGAATGAAGAAGGGATGAACTGAGATATTACTGTCTATATAACCGATAAGTGCTTGTGACGTGATGTTGCAGGCACTTTTAATAGTTTTTTGATAAATTAAAGTGTATTTAAGCTTAAAATATTATGCTATAATAAGAAAATGATAACTGAATTGGAGGGGGAAGCATGCACAATAAAAATTCCGCTATGGCGTTTATCGTGCTGCTTGGTGTTGTCAGCTTGTTCAGCGATATGACACATGAAGCGGCGACAAGTATTAAGGGAGCGTATTTATTAATTTTAGGAGCAAGTGCTTCTACCATCGGTTTTATCTCCGGCATAGGCGAGCTTTTGGGCTATGGCCTGCGTTATCTTTTTGGCCGTCTGGTTGATAAAACGCACAACTATTGGGGCTTTATGATTATAGGCTATGCAGTGGACGTTTTTGCGGTGCCGGCATTGGCGCTTGTACATCGTGACGGCTGGATTGCTGCCTGCGTGTTGCTTGTTGTTGAGCGCATCGGCAAGGCGATAAAAAAGCCTGCGAAAAATACTATTCTTTCTTTTGCGGCCTCACAGGAGGGTGTCGGCAAAAGCTTTGCTATACAGGAAGCCTTGGACCAGCTTGGCGCTTTCATCGGACCCTTGCTGCTTTATGCAGTAATGCTGTACAAGCATGGCGACGAATACGAGGTATACAATGCAGCCTTTGCTTTTCTGGCCTTGCCTGCTGTCTGCACCATTGCTTTTTTGCTGTTCGCTAAAAGCCGTTTCCCGAATCCGGAAGCCTTTGAGCCGGAAGCTAAGCCAGAGAAGAAGGATAGCTTTGTAGGCAAGAAAAGCTTTTATTTATATCTTGCGGGCATCAGCTGTTTTGCCTTCGGCTTTGTTGATTTCCCGTTGGTGACTATGCATCTGGCTAAAAACAAGCTTTTTGATGACAGCATGTTGCCGTTGCTTTATTCCGGTGCGATGCTTGTTGATGCGGTTGCGGCGCTTTTCTTTGGCTGGCTGTTTGACAAAATGCGCACGAGGGCACTGGTTATTTCTACGGCTGTTTCTGCCTTCTTTGCCGTATTTGCTTTTGGCATGACTTCGCCTGCCATGATTATGCTTGGCGTTGCTTTGTGGGGCGTAGGCATGGGCGCGCAGGAATCTGTAATGAAGGCTGCGGTTGCCACTATGACAAGCAAAGAGCATCGTGCCAGCAGCTACGGTGCGTTTGAATTTTTCTTTGGCTTAGCGTGGTTTTTAGGCAGTTGGCTGTTGGGTGCCATTTATGATTATTCCATAAATACCTTTATTATTGTTTCCGTAGCGGCACAGCTTATTGCTTTACCCTGTTATCTTTTAAGCGAGCGTAGCCTTGCACGTGAAAACTGCTAATGAAATGCTTCAAACTTTACAGTAGCTTATGTATTCGTGTATACATAAAAAAATGTTGAAAAAAGGCTTGCGTTCTTCAAAAAGTGTGTTATAATAGCGTAC